>CAZGVQ010000059.1:0-11528 GCA_964529355.1 uncultured Acidimicrobiales bacterium | reverse complement strand
TCATCGTCGGTCGGCGCTGGAGTGTCGATCTCGATGAAATCAGATGGATCGGTCGGGTAGGTACTTCCGTCAGCCGGGTCGAAATCGGTGCCGGGGTTCGAGGGGAAGATCGGGTCGCCGGTTACGTCGGCGAGGTTGGTGTACTGGCCAACGGGCGGCACGACAACCGCTGTAGATGTTGCGGTACACACCACAACGTCGCCGGGAATCAGGAGGTCGATGCTGTTGTCGAGGTTGGTGTCGCCCAGGTGCGACGCACACGAGATGTCGGCTGCGGTGAGCTGATCATCGCTGACCACCACATTGCTGAGCGCCATATTGCCAGTGTTCTCAACTTCGTAGGTCCATGCCACGCCACCGTTCTCGATGATGAACGGGCCGGCGGGGTTGTCGGCGTCGAACCCGTTGGTCGACTTCTCGATGTCGATCTCGGGCGTTCCCGTCCAGGCCAGATAGTGCGAGAGGTCAGAATCGGTTGGGGTGTCGGCTCCGGGGATGCTGGTGAAGTCCGATGCGTCGTCGGGCCAGCTGGAAGGGTCGGTGGGGTCGTAATCGGGGTCTTCGCTGGTTGGGAATGCCGGGTTGCCAAACACCGCGCCGGTGTTGGAGTACTGACCCGGGCTGGCCACACCGGTTGCCGTACAGCTGACCGACTGGGTCGGTAGCAGGACGCTGATGACGTTGTTTCCACCGGGATCGTCATTGATCGGGTCACAAACGATGGACGCGAAGGCCAACTGGTTATCGGTAACGGTCACGCCCAATAGCGGCGTGTTTCCGTCGTTGGTGATGTCGTAAGTCCAGGTGACGGTGCTGCCCACCGCCACGATCGGCCCGGTCGGGGTATCGGCATCAATACCATTGGTGGACTTCTCGATCGCCACCGAAGGTTCGATGCCGTAGTAGTGAGAGTCGTCCTGGTCGGTCGGTGCCGAAGCGCCGGGAATGGCGGTACCGGTGTCGTCGACCGGCGTGCCGGTGACCGAGCCGGTGTTCTCGTACTGGCCGGCGATTGCTGTGCCGGTAGCCGTACAGGTGACCGAGTTGGCCGCTCCCTGAAGGAGCGTGGGAATAACGTTCGTTCCGGCGCCGCAGTTAATGGATGCGGCCGGCACGAGGTTGTCGGTTACCTGCACTGCGGCCAGGTCGACGTTTCCGGTGTTGGTTACCTCGAAGGTCCAGGTCACCGGGTCACCGACGGCTATCTGGGGGCCCGAGGTGGTATCGGCGTCGTCGCCGTTGGTCGACTTCTCGATCTCGATGCCGGGTTCGTAGCCGTAGTAGTTGGCCGGATCGTCGTCCGTCACGTCGTCTCCGACCGGCGGGGAAGCTTCGACAGACCCCGTGTTGGTGTACTGACCGGTAATGGCGGTACCTGAAGCGGTACAGACCACCGTCTCGCCGACCCGGATGATGTCGACGATGTTGTTTCCATCGGTGTCGCCCAGATGGTCAGCACAGGAGATATCGCCGGCAGGCAGTTGGTCGTCGGTAACAGCTACATCAAAGAGGTCGGTCTGGCCGAGGTTGGTCACGGTGTAGGTCCACGTCACGCCGCTGGCGGGCGGAACGTAGATGCCCGGCGCGGTCTGTGCGTCGTCGCCGTTTACCTCTTTGAGTAGACCGACGTCTGGTTCGCCGAGCAGACCAATGTCCAACGTGAGGTTCGAGAGCGCATCGATACTGAAGAAGTCGACGCCGGCCACATCGTCGCCCACGGGTTCCTGGCCGGTCACGATGATGTCGCCGGTTATCGGGTCGGGTGGGGTCGCCGCGAAGCTCAGAACGATGGGGTCGGTGATGACCACGCCCGCACCGTTGAGATAACCGTTCTGGTCGATGTCTTCGTTGTCGTCGTTATCGGGAGCCGAGAGCGGCGACGAGGGGTAGAAGTCTTCGAGCAGCCCACCCGGAGCAAAATCGGTAAGCGGGATCGACACGCTGTAGGTGCCGCCGATCAGGTCGAAGAACACGTATCGGCCAGCGACAGTAGTGGTGGTGGCGATGATCGAACCGCCAGCGTCTCGGAGTTCGACCGTGACGCCATCGGGTACGGGGATCTCACCCTGTGTCGGGTCATACGTTCCGTCGTTGTCGTAGTCGAACCAGACAAAGTCACCGAGTGACAAGGCGACAACCTCGACCTGGACGGTGTTGGTCTGGCTGATCTGACCTGGAAGCGAAGGGGTGAAGCCCGCGGCGCGGTTTCCGTAGATGTCGCCGCTGTCGTTGCCAAAGGTATCGATGGTGAAGGTAAGTGAGCCGCTGTCGCCGGGGCCTACCTCGTCCTCGCCCACAAACATGAGGGCGGTCGCATCGGCAAAGGATGCCGGGCAGCTGCCGGTTCCGAAGTCGGCGGGTAGACACCATACGGTGTGCCCGCTGTCGCTCTCACCATCGTTGTCGGCGTCGGGAAGTGGGCCGAGGTTCGGGTTGCTGGAGTCATAGGGAGCGGCGAGGAACGGGTTGCTCGGGTCGGCGGGGTCCTGATCGATATCGAACTCGTCGCGCGCCGAGTAGTAGAAGGCGCCGTTGATGGTGGCCGAACCTGGCCCAGCGAGCTCGATGGTGCCGGTGAAGTCCGACTCCGGGTTGCGAGGTGCGCCCGAGCCTTCTGAGGTGCCGTCGAGGTTGTGGGAGAACACATCGATGACAACTGGGGCGTCGAGGGTCACGAAATCGCTGGAGTTGAGCCATTCGACGGTGTAGGTCTGCGGGTTGTCCTCGGGGTCGAGCGGGCTATCGACCGATTTGGCCATGCGGAACTCGCCGAGTTGAGCCAACTGCACGGTTGCCGAACCCGACCGTTGCGCTTCGGTGGAGGTGTCTTCGTCTGAGCTGATGGAGACGGTGTTGACTGCATTGGTGCCATCGGGTGCGAGGTTGCTCGAGTTCACGCAGAAGTCGATGGGGTCGAGTTGGGTGTTGGGCATCACCGTGCCCAGGCTCCAGCTCAGGGTGGTTTGACCGGCACCGGGCGTATTGGGCGAGATCACCGGCGGCCCATAGGCGCTCACTGCCTGGGTACATACCGGGTCATAGGTGAGCCAGGACGGCAGCACGTCGCTCACGACCACGTTGGACATTGGAGCACTGGCCGGAGAGAGGTTGGAGATGGCAGCCGGCAGGAGGCGGAACTGGAACGGGTCGCCCGCGAGGCCACCATCGGTGGCTATATAGTCCGCGGGGTTCACGGCCGAGTGATGGGTGTTGTACGGAACGACCCACTTCTCGATACGCACGAAGCCACGCGAGAAGATCAAGCGGTCGCCGTAGGAGCCGACATCGGTGTTCGAGTTGTAGTTGAGCGGCAGGAAGAAGTCGCCGTCGCGAAGTTCGTTCACTGCCCACGTTGCGAAGTTGGGGGCGACGACGCCGGCGGGAATCAGCGTGCCGTCGTGGGGACCACCGTTGAAGGTGTTGCGAGCCTGGATCTGCACCTTGAGAACCAGGCGGTCGCCACCGGCGAGTTCGTAGCTTGGGATGGTGGATACTCGAACGGCGCGGATGCGGCTGAGGCTTTCGGTCGGGTTGGCGTCGAAGGCGTACGGGTCGGTGTTCCAGTTGCCCTCGGCATCGGTGCAACCGCTGCTCTGCTGGTTTCCGAAAGTGGCGCCGTCATAGATGCCCGACAGCGGGTTGATGCCGCCAGCGAGGTGATCGTTGTCCCACGGGACGAACGAGTTCACCGGGGTACCGGCAGGGCCGGTGGCGTACTCGATGATGATGTTGGACTGGTCGTTCGGGTTGTCGAACTGGGTTCGCGCATACGCCGGGTTGATCAGGCCGGCAGGATTGGTGGGAGTCCATGCGCCCGGCGCCTGGATCGGGGCGACCGTGTAGGTGATGTTGTCGATTTTCTCGCACACCACAACGCCGGTCTGGGCGACGGTTCCGGTGTTGTTCATCCGGGCCCAGGTGGAGAGGTACTGGTTGGGCTCAAAGGGGCCATCGCCCGAGTGGTACGCGGTCTGGCCCGGCGGAACACCGTTGAGGTTGATATTGTCGACGACATTTTCGGTGTAGTACTTCGAGAACGAGCCCGAGTTTCGCAGCTGCAAGCTGGTGTTGCGGCAGTTGTTACCGCCGCCACTTCCGTAGGTTCCGGGCTCGATGTCGGTGCCGTAGTTCGAGACCGGGTCACCATTGGCGTCGAGCGCGTCGGGGTCAAACTCGCCAACACAGTTCGTGATGGGCAGATCGCCGACATTGTCGACTTCGCCGCAGAAGGGCGCTGTGTATCCGGCGGCCGCGTCATCGGCATCGCAGGCCGCTGCCGGGTCGTAGCGATCGATGTCGGCGTAGGGAACCCACAGGTAGGTCCAGCCGGTAGCCACATAATAGGGAGGAGTGAGCTGGGTGGAGTTGTTGCTGCCGGTATCGGGGTACGTACTTCCCGAGGTGTCGGTTCCGGTGAGACTGAACTGGATCGGTGCACCAGGAGCGGTCTGGGTGCATGTCCAGGTACCGGAGTCGACCACGGTGTTGGTGGAGTTGCGGGTGGTTCCGTTCTGTGTGCCGTACGGAATTGGTCGGTTTCCGTGGTTGTTCACCGCGCAGGGCACGAGCGGCCCACCGTTGAAGAACGTTCCGAGCTCAAAGTTGGGCACCTGGGTGGTCGTACCCTGCACGTACACGATGTCGTTGAAGGTGATGGGGTCCGTGTCGAGTGACTGACCGCCCTTGCCGTCAGAGGCTGCGTCGGCCTCGATGTTGATGTAGTACCGGTACAACAGACCGGGCTCATCGTCGTCGGTTGTCGCGGTGGCATTGGGCTTCTTGTGTGGGCCGATGTAGTTGGGGCCGTACGCGTCTTTCCCAAGGTCGAACTGCGGACGGGCCGAGATAAAGGTGGTTGCGTCGTCGGAAAGATCGTTGGTATCGACACCGGTGACCTCTGGGCGGCTCGAAATAACCGAACATCCATTGTCGCCAAAGCCTGCTGGGCAGATCTCGTTGACCGAGGTGAACGACGCTTCGTTCTTGGAGTCGCTCGACACCCGCACCTGGGTGCGCATGAATACGGTCTTGGTGGGCCCGGTCAGCCGGCCGAGGTTACAGATGATCTCGTACGCGCCGCCCGGAAGCGGATTGATGGCCGACTGTGGGTCATAGGGGTTTCCGGTATCGAGATTCGCGCCGGTCCGACACGCTGCGGGGAGAGCGACGAATTCGATCGTGGCATCCGGGGAATTCGGCGTGACGGTCTGGACGAAGAACACATCGTCGACATGCTCGGGGCCGCCGTCGTCGGATGGGCCCAACATGTTGCTGACCGACACCGAGGTGCCGTAGCTCACGATGTCGTTGGTCCGGACGATGTTGTCGCCCGCGCCGCAGTCGTTGCCGGGGAAGGGCACGGGGGGCGCCAAGGGTGTGGCACCCGCACAATCGCCAAATCCGTCAAAGATCGCCGTACCGGTTTCGACGCCGAATCCCGACGGTCCCGGTACCTCGGCGATTGTGACTACGGGGTTTCCGGTTTGGGCCGAAGCAGGCCGCGCTGGCGCGACAATGACCGCTGCTATAGCCAGCAACGATGCCATCATCGCAAACACCACGAAGATGGCTGTTGCTCTTAGCGGGGATCTCCGCATGGGTTTGCCTTCGCCTAGGGAGGGGTCGGTCCCTCGCCCATCGGCCCAAACGCTCGTTTTGGGAGAACAATTTTGGGGCCTCTACGCGAACGTCGATTGTTAGTCGAGAGCCGTCGTGGGGTCGTCGAGGCCGATATCGGCGATCGCTTCGGCTCGACGGTGCGCCTCGTTGTAGTTGAGAAGTGCGTTGATCTGCCCGCCGACCAGGACACACATCGAGACCACCCACAACCAGAAAAGCAGCACCACAAGACCACCGAGTACGCCGACAACGTTGTTGGCACCCGGAACGATGCTGGCGTAGTAACCAACACCAAGCGTCGCGATCGACGACGCGATGGCGGCGAGAAAGGCTCCGGGGAGGTCATGGGACCACTTGGTGCGCTGACGGGGCGCCCAGTGGTACAGCGTCGCGTTCCATGCGGTGAGCAACAGCAGCGCTCCGAAACCGAGCAGGGTCCGTGCAAGCGCCTGGTTCGTACTGACTTCGGTGATGGCAACCACGGCGGCCAGCGTTATCCCCAGCACCAGAACCGAAAGCGCACCCAAAACAACGCCGACAGCACGAGTGATGATGAAACCAAGCGGTCCGGTGCGCGGTTTCCGCTCGTAGATTCGGTCGAGGGTTCCTACCAGCGTGGTGAAGCCACGGGACGCGAAGTATGCGGTGACGATTGCACCAACGGTCAGCGCTCCCCCGCTGCCGTCCTGAAACAGCTGCGAGATGGCGGTGTCGACGGTGGAGTCTGTGCCGAAGACCCTTTCGACTCCGGATAGGAGTTGGTTCTGCGCGTCGGCTGCGAGCTTGGAGCCCAGCACATTGTCGATCGAGCTCAGCGCACCGACCATCAACAGCAGCATCGGGGCCAGGCTGGCCAGCGTCCAATACGCCATCTCGGCTGCCGAACCGGTCAGTCGATTCCGGTCGGCGGCAAAGAACACCTCTTTGATGAACGCCCCCAGGCGAGGGATACCAAAAATGCCCACAGCACGTTCACGCTACCGGCGAAAGAGCCCGGGCACGGTTCAATCGGTTGCGGGCGCTTCCCGAGGTACGCTTCGTCGCTCGGCTGCAGGAAACGAGGTTGCCGAGTCGCCGACGAATGTCGGGGTAACCCGGTCGCCACGCTGAAACCGCGGAACAGAACCCAAACGCACCCGCAGACGGTGATCGCCCATATCGACCTCGTAGGTCGAGTCGTGGCCGTAGTACTCGACGAGTTCGACCACGCCCGAGCCGCCCTCGTCGAGTTGCAGGTCGACGTCTTCAGGTCGGATCAACACATCGACGACCCCTTCGACGAGGTCGTCATCGGGCATGCTCGAGGACGGCCGGTTTCGTAGCGGCACCACGCCGACGCTGGTCGTCGCGATACCGCGATGAACCACCGACCGAAGCAGATTGGCCTCGCCCACGAAGTGGGCCACCCAAGGGTTGTTGGGTAGGGCATACAACTCGGCGGGGGTTCCGACCTGCACCACTTCTCCCCCGCTCATCACCGCAACCTGGTCGCCCAGGACGAAGGCCTCATCCTGGTCGTGGGTCACAAACACCGAGGTGACATCGAGTTCGGAGAGGATCCGGTGGACTTCGGTACGGATCTCTACCCGAAGCGAGGTGTCGAGGTTGCTGAACGGTTCGTCGAGCAGCAACACCTCGGGTTGGGGTGCCAGGGCTCGGGCCAGGGCAATGCGCTGCTGCTGCCCACCCGAAAGGGTCTGCGGCATGCGATCGATCACGTCAGCCAAGCCGACCAGATCGAGGATTTCATGAACCCGGCTGCGTCCGGTCGCCGACTTCCGGTCGGACTTGGGAAGCCCGTAGGCCACGTTCTTGGCCACGTTGAGGTGGGGAAACAGCGCCCAGTCCTGAAAGACCATACCGATCCGGCGCTTCTCGGCGGGGACGTGCACACCTTCACCAGAGACCACTCGATCGGCGATGGAAATGGTGCCCGCCGAGACCGGCTGCAGACCAGCGATGGCTCGCAGCAACGTGGTTTTTCCACAACCGCTTGGGCCGAGAAGCGACACGATCGAACCAGCGCCGATGTCCAGATCGACATCGTGAAGGACCACCGGACCGTCATAGGAAACCGCAAGGTCGCGCACCGAGATCGGTGAGGTGCTTGCCGTAGCCCGCGAGGAGCTTTCGGTCGAACTCATCCTCGACTCTCCATCGGTGTTCACAATAGATGTTGAGAGTACCGGCGGATCGTCGCCGCGAGGCTAATGGGAGCCCGATCCGCCTCGTTCCCAGATACTGTGGGCCGTTATGCGTTGGTCGAAACTCTTCATCCCCACTCTCCGCGACGCCCCCGGCGACGCCGAAGCTGCGAGCCACAAACTGCTGGTGCGCGGCGGCTTTATGCGCCAGCTCATGTCCGGCCACTACTCGATGCTGCCGCTGGGCTTCAAGGTCCACGAAAAGGTCGCCGACATCGTCCGCGAAGAGATCAATGCCATCGGTGGTCAGGAGTTTCTGCTGCCAGCGATGCACCCCAAGTCGGTCTGGGAGCAGAGTGGGCGCTGGGACACCATGGGCGACGAGATGTTCCGCCTGCAGGATCGCAAAGGCGCCGATCTTGCCCTGGGCATGACCCACGAGGAGATCTTCGCGACCGTGGCGCTCGAAGTGAACTCCTACAAGACGCTTCCTCAGATCTGGTATCAGATCCAGTGGAAGTTTCGCGACGAGCCCCGCCCCAAGAGCGGACTCCTCCGCGTTCGCGAATTTGCGATGAAGGACTCGTACTCCTTCGATGTCGATCAGGCCGGCCTCGATGCCAGCTACCAGAAGCATCACGATGCCTATGTCAGGATCTTTGAGCGACTGGATCTCGACGCAATGCCGGTTGAGGCGTCGTCGGGCGCGATGGGCGGATCCGGCTCGTCGGAGTTCATGGTTCGCAGCGATGCTGGCGAGGACGACGTCGTGATCTGCCATTGCGGATACGCGGCAAACATCGAGCGAGCCCTCTCGGCGATTCCCGAGGTGGCCGACGGGCAATGTCCCGACGCACCGGTGCGGTTCGCAACGCCTGGCGTCCGTACCATCGCCGCACTCGAAGAGGTTGAAGGCGGAGCGCCAGCCAACCGGCAGATCAAAACGATGGTGTATGTGGTCGACGGCCAACTCACGCTGTTTCTCGTGCGCGGCGACCACCAACTCAACGACCAGAAGGTCATCGACAGCGCGGGCAGCGGCGACGTACGTCCTGCGACTCCCGCCGAGACACTCGAACATCTGGGCGCCAATCCCGGATCGCTCGGCGCGGTCGGCGTCGCTGACGACATTCCGATCTATGCCGACTTGGCCCTCAAGGGCCGAACCAGCCTCACCACCGGCGCCAACGAAGACGATTGGCATCTGGGTGGCGTCGATATCGACCGCGACATCAACGTCGACCACTGGGTCGACCTGCGCAACGTTGCCGTCGGCGAGGCATGCGCGTCGTGCGGCGGCGAACTCGAGATCGTTCGATGCATCGAAGCCGGCCACATCTTCAAGCTCGGCACCAGGTACGCCGAGGCCATGGGCGCAACCGTGCTCGACCAGAACGGCAAGACTCAAACCCTGGTCATGGGAAGCTACGGCATCGGTATCGGCCGCAATATGGCGGCCATCGTCGAAACCCATCACGACGACAACGGCATCATCTGGCCCATGGCCGTGGCCCCCTACGAAGCGGTCATCACCGCCATCAAGGCCAAAGATGAGGCATCGATGGCCGCGTCAGAGACCCTTTACGAAGAGCTGTTGGCCGCCGGTATCGATGTGATCTTCGACGACCGTAACGAGCGACCGGGCGTCAAGTTCAAGGATGCCGAACTCATCGGTATCCCGCTGCGCGTGGCCATTGGCCCCAAGAGCCTCGAAGCCGGCGAGGTCGAGTTCACCGACCGAGCCACGGGCGAGACCACCGCGGTTGGCCTCGATGCAATTGCCGAAACGGTTATCGACGCCGTAACAAGCCGGCGCTAGACGCGTCGGTGGATCTGCGCCGAGGGAGCTCGCTGGCCAGCGCCGCGCCATCGACCGACCGCTTCACCGTGTAGGCAAGTGCTGCGAGCACCACCGTCATGCCCGCGACCTGGGCCAGGACGATCGATTCGTCAAGAAAGAGCGCGGCACCAATCGTGCTGAGAACGGGAACGGCAAGCGTCAGAATGGACGCCAGAGAAATCTCGATATGGGCATGGGCCCAGTTCATCAGCGCATGCCCGGTACCTGGCACCAGTATCAGTGCAGCGATCACCATGCCATCGCGACCCGATGGCAGGTTGGTCAGCACACCGCCCACTATCGAGAGGGGCGCCAAGAACACTGCGGCGCACAACAGCGAGGCGGCCTGAAGCTCGAACACATCGGTGGTTGCCCGCGCCTTCTTTGCCGCAGCGAAATACCCGGCCCACAAAATCATCGAGCCCACCGCCAACGCATCGCCCAGCGGACTCCACGATGGCGATCCCGACGAGCCAAGGATGACGAGCGCCGTTCCCGCGAACGCGATGGGAGCAATGACCCAAAGCCAACGCTCGATCACCTCACCGAACCGGCGCGACACAAACGAAACCACAAGCAGCGGCTGCAGCGCTCCGATGATCGATGCGTTCGCGACAGTGGTTCGCTTTACGGCCAGGTAGCCCACTGCCAGATTGGCGCCAAAGAACAGACCGGTGAGAAGCGAACGACGAATCAGATCGACCGAGATGCGCCCGTTCCGCATGTAGAGAATTACCAGGTAGAGCAGTGCAGCACCGCTCATTCGCCAGAGCACAAGGACGAGTCCGGGAAGATCGCTCAGCTTCACGAGCACGTTGCCCGCTCCGAACCCGAGCACCGCCACGGAGGCCGCCAACACACCAATGGGTTCGTTCGGGACCCCCGTTTGCGACTCGCTCACCACGCCGACGGTACCGTTGTCATCCTCGCAACCCATCATCTTTTGGCCCTTTGCGACCGAAGTCACCTACCGACAGAACGTGTCGGATTTCGCCAGCGGAATCGGCTGAGCCGAGTGGGCGAAGTGGGCTGGAGTCGATACGATCGAACACTGTCCTTCGGGGATGGTGTAATTGGCAACACAGATGGTTCTGATCCATCTATTGGGGGTTCAAGTCCTCCTCCCCGAACCAATATTCATCACAAACAGGCCTGCCCCGTTCGTCTAGCGGCCTAGGACGCTTGCCTCTCACGCAGGTAACACGGGTTCAAATCCCGTACGGGGTACAACACCAG
Organism: uncultured Acidimicrobiales bacterium; assembly: GCA_964529355.1. Classification (GTDB taxonomy): domain Bacteria; phylum Actinomycetota; class Acidimicrobiia; order Acidimicrobiales; family SHLQ01; genus CALLQB01. The sequence continues at coordinate 689 of CAZGVQ010000059.1, read as the reverse complement.
AACCGGACTTTTCCGCAGCCACTCAAAGCTGCGGAAAGTCCGGTTCTGTTGGTTTTGGGGCGTTCTATACTTCGGCGGTGAACGTCATATCGTCGATCGACGAACTCGAAGCCATCTACCAGCCAGCCAATCCCAACGCCCTCGCGAAGCAGAGCGACACACTCACTGCCGAGTACATCGAACTCATCGAGGCCGCCCCAATGTGTGCCTTGGCCACCGTTGGTCCGGGCGGCATGGATTGCTCACCCCGGGGCGACCTGCCATCGGCGGTCACGGTGGTCGACGAAATCACCATCCACCTCCCCGACCGGCGCGGCAACAACCGCCTCGACAGTCTGCGCAACATTGTTGAGGACGGCCGGGTCGCCCTGCTCTTCATGATTCCCGGCATCACCGAGTGCATGCGGGTCAACGGCACGGCGGTTCTTCGCACCGACCCTGACCTCCTCGAGCGCTACACCGTGCAGGGCAAGGCACCTGCGTCGGTGATCGAGATCACTACCGAGGCGGTGTATTTCCAATGTGCCCGGGCTTTGAAGCGCTCGGAATTCTGGAACCCCCAGCGACACCGCGATCGCGATTCTCTGCCCACTCCCGGCGAGGTCATGACCGCGATGACCCGCGGAGAGTTCGACGGTGCCGCCTACGACGCAGAACTTCAGGACCGCCAGGCGCGCACGATGTACTAA
>CAZGVQ010000058.1:0-11584 GCA_964529355.1 uncultured Acidimicrobiales bacterium | reverse complement strand
ACCCTGAGCAGTCCCTTGCGGCTCATGGCCGACCTCCGAGGTCGACCGACGTCGACACGCCGAGCACCGACACGTCAACCATCCCCGACGTTTCGGGAACCACGACCGAGCCAGTGCCCAGCTCGAGAGGCAGCAACCACTCCCCCGACGTTGTCGACACCAACGCGACGGTACCGTCGGCCACGAAACTCTCCCGCGAGGTCACGACCCGGCCAATCGTGACCAGTGACCCATCGGGGTGCGAGGTCACCTCCACGGGAACCGCATCGATGGCTGCCGCAAAGGTGAGGGTCAACGGTTCGCTGATGCGACCACTGGCCGTTGCGACGAACCGCACCTCGCCCGGTTGGTCGGGCACCTCGAATACGAACTCCGCGATCGAATCGATCGTCACCGACCGAAGGCGTCGCGTTCCCGATGCGCCCGACGTGTCGAGAACCACCACCGTGCCGTCGGGCAGTGCGTTGGTGAAGCGATCCTGAAGTTCGGTGGTACGGATCCGCATCAACGCGTGACCATCGGCGGGGAGCAACGGGTCGATCAACTCAAGCGAGAAGGTCTCGGGCACACCAGCGACCTCGACGAATGATCGCTCTGGTGCGGTGGCGTCACCGACTTCTACGCCGAGACGTGTCCGTCCTGCTGTCGTGCGAGATTCGATGGTGTTGTAGGCGAGCAGTCCGGCAGTGGTGGTCTCGAGAACCTCGGTTTCCAGCGTCGGCCGGGTGACTCGCGTCGAAACGAGGGTCCCGTCGGCGACCGGGTTGCCCAACGCATCGGTCGGCACGGCCACCAGCATCGAGAAGTCCTCGTTGTCGGCAACCACGGTTCGTGGGCCGAGATACAGGTCGACCGGGCTCATCGCTTCGCCGGGCACCACTTCGATGGTCGAATCGGCCACTCGGCCAATGGACTTCGCGGTGAGCAACATCACCCCGGAAGCCGGGCCGTCGTCGGCGGGCACGGCAAAGGCGGCCACCCCATCGCGGCTCAACGCCTGAAAGGTCGAGAGTCCGTAGCCGGTATCGATCGTGAGGTCGACGAGTTGGCCGTGGTCTCCGCCGATCACCTCGATATCGAAGCCCTCGCCGGCCGCCACCGACGCTGGGGCTTCGATGCTCAACGCGCCGACGTCGATCGGCAGGTCCCACGAATCGTCGGTTGACGAGCTGCGCAGAGCCAGAAAGGCCACGGCCAACACCAGCAGGACAGCCAACGCTGCGACAAAGCGAGCCTGACGACTACGGAGCAAGCGACCCATCATGGTGCCGGCACCTGGGTGACCAGATCGATGCGCACTCCCGAGAACGAGCCGGGCACACCATCGGGAAGTTCGAGCAGCGGTCGCAGCGGCGCCGGTTGCTCTTGCTGGGTCACGACGCTGTTGGCGAACTGGCGAACTTCGATATCGGAGGTACCCAACTCATCGAGTGCTGGCACCTCTACGGAGAACTCACCCGACCGTTGGGGTCGGATCGAGCCCGCCAGAAACTCGCGTTCGACCCAGGCAACCTCGCCCGCCTCGTCGAGGAAGCTGACGATGACCATCGGCACCACCGCTTCGGCGAGTCCATCGTTGCGAATTTCCCCATCGATCGCCCACGTCCCATCGGGGCGCTGCGCCACCTCGGCCGCGTTGAGTTGCAGCCCGCGGAACAGTCCCTGCTGGGTCACCACGGCCTTGGCGTATACCTCGACCGAAGCGATGTCGTCAGTGAGCTCGATTGGCGAGAAGGCAAACGGATCGAAATCGAGCGCGGTGCCGGCCGCAACTTCCTCGAAGTCGATACGAAACGGCGTCGACTCGCGTGGCAGCAGCGTTCGCATCATGTGATCGGTCGCGTTGTAGCGAGCGAGCACCTCGCCGTCGATGTCGCGGAGGACCGCGGTGAGGGTGAGGTCGGCGGGGTCGACGTCGGCGTTGACTACTTCGCCGACGACCACCGGTAGTCCTTCTCGCTCGACGAGCGACACCGACCGCACGACGAGTTCGGGGCGATCCTGAATGTCGGTGAGCTCGCTCGTCAGCGACGTCACCCGCCGCCGGCCCTGAATGAGGTAGTCCACTTCGGCCCGGCGGGCCAGCTGATCCGGAGGCACGGTGAGGTCGGGTTCGTCCGGGGTGAGAAACCATCCGGCGTCACGACGCACCAGGGAGAGCTCGCGCTCGACCGGCAACCAGTCGATGGCGGTGAGGTAACGGATGTCGGCCCGGACGGTGGCGGTTGTCGCCGTCTGGCTGAGCGATTCGACCTCGACGGAGTCGAGTTTGGCGTAGCTGGCCAGTAGACCACCATTCACCGATTGCTGCAGCCGCCAGAGTTCGAAGTCGGGGCGGGTCTGCGGATCGAGGCGATCGTAGGCCGACTCCCAACGCCGAAAGTCCAGATCGTCGTAGTACGCCTCGACCACATCGGCGGGACCCTGCTCGGGGCCGCGGTTCAGCACCATCGACAGCGGAAGCAGGAGCAGCAGCGCGAAGATCGCGCCCAGCCGAACCAGCCGTCCACGGGCTTTCACCGGCCGGGCGATGAACGCTCGCGTCCGCAAAAGCAGACGGTTGCCCCAGGGTTCACGCTGCGCCACCCCTGGCAAGCCGGCGATGGTCCGGTCATGCGCCTTCGCCGCCACCTTGTGAAGTCGCCGATCGACGAATGCGAGCGGGCCGAACAGCACTGCGCCGTCATTCGTCGGGATGCCGGTTGATCGAAATCTCCTTGAGACCAGAACAAGGACGAGCAAAGCCAGCGCGGACACGATGGCGAGCGGCGGGACGATGCCCCACATGAGGCGTTGCCACGTCGGAAGTTCGCGAATCGGTAGTACGGCGGGCAGGGGTTCGATGTCGCCGCGCTCCCACACGACGATGCCGTTCTCCAGCGGCCCCAGGTTCTGCCATCCGAGCACCGTGAGCAGAGGGTCGTAGAACTCATCGTTCGAGAACACGAATTTGAGGTGGTATTTCTCGGGAACTTCAAGGAACTGCTGAAGCGACCCGAGCCCCGAGATGCCGCGATACTTCGCGCCCTCGAGTCGCTCGACCGAGGTCGACGTCAGTTCGGGGAGCCTTCGGACCGAGTGGTAGTTGCCATCGACCTGCGTTGCGGTGGTCTGGGCGGACAACCATGCGATCTGATCCCCGAATCCGAGGGTGAGGAATCGCCAGCGCTCGTGCTGGTCCTTTTCGATGAAGGCGACGATGGGAGCCGTGTCGATCGGATCCGGTTGGAACGGCCGGTGCCGGGCAAGGGTTGCGGCGAACAGCGAGGTACTGATCAACACGATCACCATCGCCGCCTGTGATGACCGGAGCAGCAATGGTCCGCCGGTCTGGCGAAGCCATTCGGCCACTGCGCCGCGCTCGACGCTCACGACGAAGAGACCGGCCAACGGAAGAATCTGAATCGCCGCCCAGAAGGTGAAACGGTCGAGCGTCAAAATGTCGAATGCCGGACCCAGAAGCAGTTTGGGAATTGGGGTCGTGCCACCGGTTCCCAACACGAACAACAGTCCGATCGATGCAGCCAGGGGCCACATACGATCCACGACCGCCCGGACCAGCGCATAGGGAAGGACGAGCAGCATCAACCCCCACGGGATGAAGAAGAAGATCAAGCCGAGATTCAGGTCGGCCAGAAAGTTGGCCCTGCTGCCGTGCGGGATCGGAATCTGGCTGATCGGGTCGCTGCTCGACCAGAGCCAGTAAGGAAGGACCACGATGACGAGCGCACCGACGATGCACGGCCCGAGAACCGCGCCGCGGACGATGGATGGCAGGACTCGTCGAAATCGCTTTGCGGCCAACGGAGCAAAGGTGCGGCGCGAGACGGGGATCACGACATCGGCTGGCTCGTCGGAGCGGGGGACCCGCGACTGGGCGAGCAACCCGGCAACCAGTACCGGTCCGAGGAAGAACACCGAACCAAAGAGCGTGGTCACATGATGGCCAGCCGTGGTGGCGGCGAGCACCACGGTTCCGACCAGCAGATCGCGAAATCTCCCCTCGAAAACCCAGCGTTTGATGAACGGAAGCGCGTTGAGAAGGAAGGCGAGAGCGAAGGTCGTGGGCAATTGGCCGTACAGGTGAACCGTCTGGGCGATGGCCGATGAACAGACCAACAGCAGCGACGCGTTTGCCGCCGCTTCCCTACTGACCCACAGCCGACTGAACCGGTAGATCCCCACGGTCAACAAAGCCAGCGTCGCCAGCTGCACGATCACAAAGGCGGTTTCGAGATTGCCCGTGAGCTTCGACACCGCTGCCATGGCCATGTGTGTTCCGGGCGGATACGAAACCGTCGTGAAACCGGTGTACCAACGCTGGTCCCAGGTGCTGAACCAGTCGCGGGCGTAGTGATCGCCCAGGAAGATATGCACATAGGCGTCGTAGGTGCCCCGGAAGGTTCCGAAGATCAGGAGGCTGCCGTGGAAAAGCAGCACGAGGATGAGCGCCCAGCGGAGGCGCGGTGGAACATCGATCTGCCAGCCCGAAGGCTTCTCGTCGCTCGCGGGCGCGACAACCGTGTCAACCACCTGTTCCAATCGGCAGTACCGAACGCCGGATAATGCCACGACGTCATTTCGATGACGGTTGTTTCACCAAACCGCTTCGAATACCTGCGTTCTGACCGATAGGCCTCGTAGGAGCAGAAGCGCTGTGCATCAGGAACTTGCAGAACTCACCGACGCACAATCGGATCTCGTGGCATCCATCAGCCACGAGATGCGGAACCCGCTGCATGCGATCTCGGGCCTCGCCGAACTGCTTGCCGATGACCCCTCCCTGAGTGAGACCGCAGCTCGCAACGTGGCCACGCTGGGACGAGAATGTGCAGCCCTTCGACGGATGATCGACGACCTCCTCGACTTCTCGAAGGCGGTCGCCGGGCGAATGGAACTCGACGTGCGCCCGTTTTCGCCCGCGATCGTGGCCGATCAGTCGATGACCGCCTTTCGATCCGCAGCGGAGAAGAAGGGCCTGACGCTCACCGCTCACATCGATGCGGCGGTTCCGCGAGCGGTACTGGGCGATGGGTTCCGGGTACGACAGGTGCTGAAGAATCTGCTGTCCAACGCCGTGAAGTACACCGACACCGGATCGGTCGAACTCAGAGTGCAGCCCACGGACGAGTCGGGCGTGCGGTTCAGCGTTTCCGACACCGGAGCCGGAATTCCCGCGCCCGCCATCGAGACGATCTTCGACCCGTACAAGCAGGCCCGTCGAACCGACAGCAACAAGGGCACCGGACTCGGCCTGGCGATAACCAAACAGCTGGTAGAGCTGATGGGCGGCACGCTCAAACTCGAGTCCGGTGATTCCGGTACCCGATTCTGGTGCGACCTTCCGCTACCCGCGGCCCGGCGAGCAACCGATCAGGTCGTCGAGACCCTCGAGAATGGCACGGGCGTGGTTCTGGTGGTGGACGACAGCGAGGTCAACGTGATGCTGTCTTCCTCTCAGCTGCAGCGCCTCGGATATACACCACTCACCGCCGGGGGTGGACACGAGGCGTTGCGCCTCCTCGAGACCGAATCGGTCGACCTGGTCCTCATGGACTGGCACATGCCCGACATCGACGGCCTCGAAACGACCCGACGTCTCCGCGAACGCGAGGCTCGCCAGGGCCTGGGTCGCATGCCGGTCATTGCCGTCACCGCCAGCGCGGTTTCAGGAGATCGCGAGCGCTGTCTCGCGGCTGGTATGGACGACTACCTGGCCAAGCCGGTGTCGCTCGGCGACCTCGCGACAATGCTCAACCGCTGGCTCGAAACGCCCGATGAGACCGGCGCAAAGAACGAGTCGACAGAGTCGCTCGTCGACCTATCCCGGATCGACCAACTCGTCGAGGATCTCGGCGACCGGTCGGTCGTTGCCAGCGTGGTCGCCACGTTTCTTGCCGAGCTTCCCACCTGGCGGGGCGCCCTGGTCGACGCCGTCGAAAAGAATGACCTGGTGACCGCCAAGCGTTCGGCGCACACACTCAAGTCCACGGCGGCACTGCTGGGAGCACGGGCGCTCTCGACAACCTGTGCCGACTTTGAGACCGCCGCCGACGACGACCCCGATGCCGCGCGCTCGATGGTGGACCGATTTGTCCAACAGGCAGACCGCGCGGCGACCGAGCTATCCGAAGTACACCAACAGCTCCAGCAAGCTGCCTGACCAACCACGATCTACAGAAACGAGAATCCCCATGAAGGGCATCATCTTCAACGCAGTCGAAGACGCGGTGACCAACCTGTACTCCGCTGACACCTGGGATGACCTCCTCGACGAGGCCGGACTCGAGGGCGACTACACATCGCTGGGTAACTACGACGACGCCGAACTCATCGGTCTCGTCGGCGCGGCGTGCAAAGCAACGGGTCACCAACCCGAAGAGCTCATCCGCACCATTGGTCAGCATGCGTTTCCCTACCTGGCCTCGCGCTACCCCGAGTTCGTCGAGGTCGACACGACCTTTGAGTTCCTGCGAGCGGTGAACGACATCATTCACCCTGAAGTTCTCAAGCTGTACCCCGACTCCAACCCTCCCGAGTTCGAGTTCGCCGATCAGCCCGACGGCGCGCTGCGCATGACCTACAAATCAGCCCGAAAGCTCGGCGTGCTCGCCGAAGGCCTCATCCATGGCGCCGCAGCCGAGCTGGGCGAGACCGTCGACATCGACGTGGTCTCTGGCGCTGGCGAAGCCGTAACGGTTTTCGACATCCGCATCGTGGCGAATGCTTCCACCGGGTCGGTCGAGGAAGCGGCGTAGAAGTCCGTGACCGAGAGTGTCGAGCCTGACCTCGAGAAGAGGATTGCCCGACTTGAACGTCGGCTCGCCCGCGAGAAATCATCGCGTGCCAAGGCAGAGGAGATCGCCGACCGAGGCATGCGCGACCTCTGGCTTGCCAACCGCGAGCTCGACGAACGCGTCGCCGAGCGGACCTCCGACCTCGAGACAACCCTTCAGGAGCTGGAGATCGCGTCGACATCTCGCGAACGGTTCCTGTCGGTGTTGAGCCACGAGATGCGGACGCCGTTGAATGGCGTTCTCGGCATGCTCGAACTGCTCGAACCGCACACCAGCGGCGACCAGGGTGCAACGTATCTCCAGGCGGCTCAGGAATCGGCGACCGGGCTCGACAACCTGATCCGCCGCCTGCTCGACCTCGTCGAACTCAATACCGGATCGATGACCGCGAGCCGGGCTCCGGTTTCGGCCAAGGCGCTCGTTGCAGAGATGCAAAGCCGTTGGCAGACCGAGGCTCTGCGAACCGGACACCTTCTGGTGTTCGTCTCCCATCTTGGCGATCAGGGTCTTGTCGTCGATAGCGCTCGAATCAACCAGATCATCGACGAACTCCTGGACAACGCGGTGGCCCACGCCAGTCCGGGCGTCGTCGATGTCCGAGTGCTGCAGGCTGGCTCGAGTGTGGCCATCGAAGTGGAGGATTCGGGACCAGGCATTCCCGCCGAACAACTCGAGCAGCTGCTCGGCAACCACGTTGCCGACATGTCGACCAATCGGGCTTCTCAGGGACTCGGCCTGGGCCTTGGACTCAGCAGGCGAATCGCCGAGGCACTGGGCGGAAGCCTCCACCTGCAACTGGGCGAGCGCCCCAGCGGGCCATCCACCATCGCCCGACTGGTGATGCCCGCCGACCTCGATGTCGATATCGAGACGGCGGCGTAGCGAACCATCTCGCTCCTGACGAGCGACGTTGGCCATCACAGTCGAAATGTTTCCGGTAAAGACAGCGGCCGATTGTGCCGATTGTGCTGGTGGAGGTTCACATGCCGAAAGAACCATTCTTCCCCCGCCGAATCGGGATCATCACCGCGTTCCCGCCAGGGCGCAACTCATTGAACGAGTTTGGCTTTCACCTGGTCAACCACCTCGCTGCGAATCCTGGTGTCGAAAGCGTGGTGGTGCTCGCCGACGAAACCAACGCCGGCCCACCGCGATCGCTCGACGCCAACTCGCACAAAGTCGAGAACGTCGTGGCCTGGAAGTTCAACGACGTCAGCAACCCCGTGCGCCTGCTTCGCGCCGTGCGCAAGGCCAAGCTCGACGCGGTGCTCATCAATCTCCAATTCGCCACCTTCGGCGATGCTCGGGTGCCCGGTGGTCTCGGCCTGTTGATTCCCGCCATGTTGAAGTCAGCAGGCATCCCCACCGGCGTGATCCTCCACAACCTCGCCGACAACGTCGATATGCAGGATGCCGGATTCGCCGAATCAAAGATCGTCGCGAAACTCATGGAGACGGCTGGCCGGGCACTCACCCATGCAATCCTGCGAGCCGACTACGTGGCGCTGACAATCCCTCGCTACGTCGAGTTCCTTCGCTCAAGCTACGGCGCCACCAACGCGATCCTCGCGCCTCACGGAAGCTTTGAGGAGATCGACGAGCCGACGTTCGGGATTCCCCAAGGCCAGAACCGAAAGATCCTGGCGTTCGGGAAATGGGGTACGTACAAGACCGTCGATGTCCTCGTTGAGGCCTATCGGCAGCTGCTTGAGCGCGGCTACGACGACGTCGAACTCGTCATCGCTGGAACCGACAGTCCGAACTCGCCCGGGTACCTCGCCGGCATCGAGGAGTCGTGCGCCGATCTTCCGGGCGTGCACTTCGTGGGGTATGTCGAAGAGGAAGACGTCGCTGCGTTGTTCACCGAATCAGCCGTGACCGCCTTCCCCTACACCTCGACCACGGGAAGTTCGGGAGTGCTGCACCAGGCGGGCTCCTATGGCCGAAGTGCAGTACTGCCCGAGATCGGCGACTTCGTCGAAGTCATCGAGGAAGAGGGCTTCATCGGGCAGTATTTCGAACCGGGCAACGCGACCAGCCTTGCCGACTCGCTCACCAAGTTGCTCGACGACGAATCGCTCAACGCCGAGCACGGTCAGCGCAACTACCTCGCCGCAACAGGTATCCCGATGTCCGAAGTCATCGACTGGCATCTCTTTCACCTGACTGACCTCATCGAGAAACGATCGTCGTGAACGACCTGTCCGTCCGGTCCGACGGATCTGACGCTCCGCTCGATAAGACCAGCGGAAAGCAGCTTGCTGCCCATGGCTCGATCCTGGGTGTGGCGACGATCATCGCCAATGCCGGAAACTACCTGCTCAATGTCTTTCTCGGCCGCTGGCTGACGCCATCGGAGTTTGCCGACGCCAACCTGATGGTCACCATCATGTTGCTGATCACGGCGGCGGCGGTGAGCCTGCAACTCATCGCGGCTCGATTCGCCAGCATTCACGAGGCCAGCGGAACGCGCGACGAAACCCTGGCACTGTCGAAGTATCTGGAACGCCGGGCGGGCCTGATCGGTCTGGCCCTTGGTCTGGGTCTGGCACTTCCTGCGCAGTTCTGGAGCGACTTCTTCAATACCCGCACAGCGCTCCCGTTTGTCATCCTCGGCGCCGGCATGCCGTTCTACCTGGTGCAAGCGGTTGGCCGAGGTGTGCTTCAGGGCCGACTCACCTTCCGACCGTTGGCCGCCACCTTTGTGGTCGAGATGGTCGTTCGGGTCGCAGCGGGCGTCGGACTGGTCGCAGCGGGCCTCGGGGTCGAAGGAGCAACGCTGGGCCTGACCCTGTCGTTCCTCGCCACGTGGTTCCACGTACGACACCTCACCCGCCCTGACGCCGCCGGATCCACCAATGCAACAGCATCCTCGGCACCAACGATGTCGGCCGACGCTGTTCGCAGTCTGCGCACCTATGCCGGTCCGGTCGGCGTTCTGCTGCTGGGGCAGATCATCATCAACAACGGCGACGTTCTGGTGGCCAAACGATTTCTGGACCCCGACACCGCCGGCGTGTATGCCGCGGTTGCGCTCGTAGGCCGCGCCGTGTTCTTCCTCTCCTGGTCGGTCGCAACCACGCTGTTTCCTGCAGCCGCCCAGCGTGACCAGGCCGGCGAGGACAGCAACGGTCTGCTCTATGGCGGCCTGGGAATCGTGGCGCTGATGGGCGTCGGATTCGTGGTGGGCGCAAAGCTCCTCGGCGGAATCGTGCTCGGTGAGGTTTTCGGCCCCGAGTACCGCGGCGTGTCCGATCAGTTAGCGCTGTATGCGTTCGCGACGTCGTTGTTCGCCATGGCCAACCTCATCGTCTGTCACCATCTCTCGATGGGCCGACGACGAGAGTCGTTCCTTCTGGTCGCCGGCGGCGTGGTGCAAACCGCGTTGCTCCTCGCTGGTCGAGGATCAATCGACTCACTCATCAGCGCCCAGGTTGTGGCTATGGCAATCCTGCTCGGCGTCATCGCTACCAGCCACGCACTAGGACAACGCCGAAACACCAGCACCTTGCCCGCCAACGTCGAGATACTCCACCCCGAACAAGCCAGCAACAAAGAGAAACGAAAAGCAGCATGACCTCCAGCGAACGCGACACCGGAACCACCGGCCTGAGCACCTACCGTCAATGGTCGAGCACACCACTTCAGTCCAAACCCACGTACTCGGTGGTGATCCCTGCCTACAACGAAGAGTGGCGAATCGTGCCCACCATCGGAGCTATTGCCTCTCATATGTGTTCGCTCGGCGAACCGTGGGAAATGATCGTGGCCGACGACGGATCGACCGACACAACGGTCGAATTGGTCCACGATCTGAACCTGGCGAACCTCAAGCTGCTGATCGCTGACGCCAACGGCGGAAAAGGAAGCGCCGTCCGCCGAGGCATCTTCGAGGCACAGGGCGATGTCGTCCTCTTTGCCGACGCCGATCAGTCAACCCCGATCGAGCAATTCGAAGATCTCCTGGCCGAACTCCAGGACGGCCACGACGTCGTCGTTGGCTCCCGGGCCGCCATCGGCGCCGAGGTGGCGAGTAAGTCGCTCTCGCGAAAGATCTTCAGCTTTGGCCTCAAGACCCTGGTGCAGACGATCTTTCGGATCCCGGTGTCCGACACACAGTGTGGTTTCAAGATGTTCACCGCCGACGCTGCGGACCTGCTGTTCACCCACCAGGTGATCGACGAGTTCTCCTTCGATCTGGAAATTCTGTTCCTCGCCCGTAAGTTCGGACTTCGGACCGCAGAGGTACCGGTGACCTGGATCGACGCACCCGGATCCAAGGTCGACGCCGCCAAGGTGGCCGTGGACTTCCTGAAGGACCTTGTGACGATACGGATGAACGATCGCCAAGGCGTGTACGACCAGCCGAACCACGCGGGCCCAAGCTCAACACCATCGGTCACCGACCGACAGGCAGCATAACGATCGCAAGCACTACCAGCGAAGGTACGAACCCATGGACATCATCTCGACGGTGAAAGAAATCGAACTTCAGGGACGCTTCGACGCGCACGAAGCGCCAGCGTTCCGCGAGACGGTCGACGCCATCCTTCAGCAAACCGCCGACCTCCGCGTGGGACTATCAAAGGTGGAGTTCGTCGACTCGACGGCACTCGCCGAGCTGGTGCGGGCCATGAAACACTGCCGCGAAGCTGGCGGCGATCTGGTGCTCGTTTCGCCCTCCGACCCGGTTCGCATCATCCTGGAGTTCACCAAGCTCGACGCCGCGTTCACCATTAGCTGAGCTCGCTGACTCCCTCAGGCCCCGAATGAGCGCAACCGACGAC
>CAZGVQ010000057.1:0-11631 GCA_964529355.1 uncultured Acidimicrobiales bacterium | reverse complement strand
CGGCGGAGTGGTTGCCGACGCCGGAGCGTGGACCTACCCCGAGCCATCGGCCTCGTTCGCGTCGATCGTCGAGCATGTGGCGTTCTATCCGTCGGTGTTCGCGTGCCATGTCGATGACGAACTCGTCATCCCCCAGCCGGGCGCCTTCTATGGTGGGTGGATCACCAGTCATGTGGCGGGGCCTTTCAAGGGCGAACCGGGTACCGAGTGGTGGTAAGCGCGTAGCGATAGCGCGTCCCGCCAGAGAGACTGGGGACGACCGGTTAAGAATGATCGGTTCCCGACGAAGGAGCACTGTGTCATCGACCTCGGATTACCAGCTGACCGATCGCTATCAGGCTGACGAGGGCACCGTCTTTCTTACCGGAATTCAGGCGCTTGCCCGGCTGCCGCTTGAGCAGCTTCGGGCCGATCGGCGCGCCGGGCTCACCACCGCCGCATTCATCTCGGGCTACCAGGGCTCGCCGCTCGGGGGCTATGGCCAGGCGGTCGAGCAGGCGGCAAAGGTTGCGCCTGAGCTGCCGGTCCGCTTTCGGCAGGCGATGAACGAGGAGTACGGCGCTACTGCCGTGATGGGTTCGCAACTCGCTGCGGCTCGCTCCGATGCAACCTACGACGGCGTCGTCGGAATCTGGTACGGCAAGGCCCCGGGCGTCGACCGAGCTGCCGACGCCCTCCGACACGCGGTGTACGCCGGCACGTCGATGCACGGCGGCGCGGTGGCCATTGTGGGCGACGATCCAAATGCGAAGTCGTCGACGGTTCCGTCATCATCGGCCGGGTTGCTGTTCGACATGCATATTCCGTTTCTGTACCCCGGCGACCCCGGCGAGGCGCTCGATTTCGGCCGCCATGCCATCGCGCTGTCGCGAGCCACCGGGTTGTGGTCGGCCATCAAGATCGTGGCCGATGTGGCCGACGCATCGGCCAGCGTCGACCTTCACCCCGACCGGGTTCGGCCGGTTATGCCGCTCGTCGATGGCGAACGATATCTCCATACTCCCAACGGCCAGCTCCTCACGCCCATGACCGTCGAGGTCGAGCGCGAGATCGTCGAAGTGCGCTACGAACTTGCCCGCCGCTACGCCGCCGATAACAAGCTCAACTACGTCGCGGTCGACCCAGCCGACGCCTGGGTGGGAATCGTGTCGTCGGGCATCACCTACCGCGAGGTCCGTGAAGCACTTGCGCGACTCGGGCTCACCAACGACGACGACATCGCATCAGCGGGAATCCGCATTCTCAAGATGGGAATGCCGATGCCGTTCAACCCCGAGACGATCCGGCAGTTCGCGACCGGCTTGGAAGAGCTGATCGTGGTCGAGGAGAAACAGCCCAACATCGAATCGCTCATCAAGGATGCGCTGTACGCATCGACCAACCGGCCGCTGATCGTCGGAAAGGCCGACGAGAACGGGCAGACGATGTTCCCGGGATGGGGAGCTCTCGATGCCGACCACATCCTGCCGGTGCTGCGCGGCCGGCTGGCCCCGAAGCTTGAGGATCGACTCGCCCCGGTACGGAAGCAGCGCGACCTGATCCCGCTGAGTGTCGAACGATCGCCGTTCTTCTGCTCGGGTTGTCCACACAACCGCAGTACCGAAGTGCCCGACGGAGCGTTGGTTGGCGCCGGTATTGGTTGCCACACCATGACGTTGCTGATGGACCCCGAACGGGTTGGTGACATCGCCGGCCTGACCTGCATGGGTAACGAGGGCACCCAGTGGATCGGCATGAGTGATTTCGTCGACACCAACCATCTCATTCAGAACCTCGGCGATGGCACCTTCTTTCACTCGGGCCAATTGGCCATCCAGGCGGCCGTCGCCTCTGGGGTCAACATCACCTACAAGTTGCTCTGGAACGGCACCGTCGCGATGACCGGCGGGCAGGACCCCGAAGGTCAATTGGCGCTCGGCAACGTGGTCGAGATGCTCCAGCAGCAGGGCGTGAGCCGGGTCCTGGTTACCAGTGACGACGTGGACCGAACCACCGGACTGACCTCGGTTGAGGTCTGGGATCGAACCCGACTCATCGAGGCCCAGGAGACCCTTGCCAAAGTCCCCGGCGTGACCGTGCTGATCCACGATCAGGCATGCGCGGCGGAGGCTCGCCGAGCTCGCAAGCGTGGTCTGGTCGAGACCCCAAGCGAGCGCGTGCTTATCAACCACCGCATCTGTGAAGGATGCGGCGACTGCGGCCAGGTCAGTAACTGTCTGTCGGTGCAGCCCTTCGAGACACCGTTTGGACGCAAGACCCAAATCGATCAAACCACCTGCAATCTCGACTACAGCTGCCTCGAAGGCGATTGCCCGTCGTTCATGACCTTCACCTCCGACGAGCCGGGCCGCGTGCAGAAGCTTCTCGAGCGGGCAGCGGCGGCGCTCCCCGCCGGCGGCCCCAGCACTTCTTCTGGAGCCCCCCTTGGACCAGCAGTCCTCGCGCCCTCCACCCCTCCAGACCAGTTCGAAGACCCCATGCCACTGGTGCCCACCGAGGCGTTCAATGTGCGCATCACCGGCATAGGTGGAACCGGTGTGGTTACGGTGGCCCAGGTACTTGGTACCGCAGCCATGCTCGACGGGTTCAACGTGCGCGGACTCGACCAGATTGGCTTGTCGCAAAAAGCAGGGCCCGTCGTGAGCGATCTGCGTCTTTCGCGTGATGCCCCATCGTCCACCAACCGTCTGGGCGACGCGCAGGCCGATCTACTGCTGGCGTTTGACCAATTGGTTGCGGCGAGCGAAAAAGGTCTGGCGGCCTGCAATGCCGATGCCACCGTCGTGGTCGGGTCGACATCGTCCACGCCTACCGGAGCGATGATCACCAACCCCGAAATCGCCCTGCCCAGCGCCGATGACCTCGCTGCGACCGTCCGAGTTCACACGACCGAGCACCACTTCTGGGCCGACGCGCAGCACATCTCCGAACACCTTCTGGGCTCGACGACCGCCGCCAACATCTTTGTGATCGGCATGGCCGTGCAGGCGGGGGCGCTTCCCATCGACCCCTCGTCCATCGAGGAGGCAATTGCCCTGAACGGCGTATCGGTCGAGGCGAACATCGCATCGTTCCGATGGGGTCGACTTCAGGTAGCAGAGCCGGCGAGCGTCGCCGAGGCCGTGAACCGCGTTGCCACCGGCGGCGGGGTTGCTTCGATCGAGTCCTCCACCGATGACCGCGATGCGCAGAGCTCGCGGTTTGACGACCGACTCGACCGGCTTGATCTCACGGGACCGCGGCGGGAGCACTACGCCCTGCTGGCCCAGGAGCTTGAAGCCTGGGGGTCGGCCGCCGATGTCGCTACCTGGTTCGACCTGCTCGATCGCGTTGCAAGTGTCGAGAGCGGCGTGGCCCCCGGCAGCACCGACCTGGTCGATGCGGTGGCCTCGGGGCTGTACAAGCTCACCGCATACAAGGACGAATACGAGGTCGCTCGGCTGATGCTTGACCCCGAGGGTCTCGCGGAGGCCAACCAGATGGCGGCGTCGGGTGGTTCGCTCAGCTACAAGTTGCACCCGCCGATGCTTCGGGCGCTCGGCATGGAACGCAAAATTGCCATCCCGCTTTCGACCGCACCAGCGATCCAGGCGCTGGCCCGCGGCAAGCGGCTTCGTGGCACCCCCCTCGACCCGTTCCGGTGGGCCGAGGTGCGAAAGGTCGAACGGGTGCTCGCGAAGGAGTACACAAGCATGATCTCGCGAACCTTGTCCAAGCTCAGCGTGTCCAATCTCGACACGGCGATCCAGTTGGCCGAAACGCCAGAAATCGTGCGGGGCTACGAGGACATCAAATTGGCCAACGTCGAGCGCTACCGAGCCAGAGTGAAACAGCTCGCCGCCGAGCTGTAGTAGCGCTCACTCGGGCCGGGCAGGGCGGGTATCGAGCTGTTCGAGGACAAGCCGACTGTCGGTTTGGCGGATGTCGGCTTCGTTTTTCAGCCGATTCAGAAGGTCGTTGAGATCGTCGGTGCTGCTCACCATGGCTCGGATCCGGAAGTCGACCGGCCCAGTGAGATGAAAACACTCGGTGATCCGCTCGTCGGTCAGCACCTCGCGCAATGCCGACTCGTCGGTGCGGTCGTGACGCCACACATCGATCGAGGCTTCGATGCCGCGTCCGAGTTTGCTGTGGTCGATCCGGGCGTGGATACCACTGATGATGCCCCGCTCAAGGAGCCGGGCGACCCGGGCACCAGCTGCATTGGGGCTGAGCCCCACCAGCTGGCCGAGCTCGCGCTGCGTGAGTCGACCGTCGTGTTGCAGATGGGCGAGAATATCGCGGTCAATATCATCTATCACAGTAAAAAACACTGTATCAGCACCTTCAGGCGATGAAAAACCGTGCCACGCGCAGCTGGTTCTCCGTCATGATCTGTTCATGAGCAAAACCCAAGAAACAGCCATTCTCCGACTTCTTGACACGTGGAACTCTCACCAGGAGCTCCGGGCCAACGGCGCTACTGCGGCCGAACTCTGGGAGTCACGTCGAGAACTCGACGATATTCGGCTTGAGGTTCGTCTCGAGGTAAGCGCAGCGGCCTGACCCCGGCCGGGGCCGGAAAGGGGACGGCATTGAGTAGCCTATGACGGGTGATTTCCCCCCTTTCCAAACAGCTGTGTGCGCTCGGTCTGGTTCTCACGCTGCTGGCCGCTGCGTGTGGCTCAGCAGAAGTCGAGCCGGTCGACGCGACGGGCATTAAGGCCGCATGGATCTATGCCGGTGAAGTCGGCGACCTGGGCTGGAACGCCACCCATGACGATGCGCGAATCGTCGCCAACGATGTCACCGGAGCCACCACGTTCTCGGTCGCGAACATCCCCGAAGACGGCACCGACTTCGAAGACCTGGTTCGTGATCTGATCGTGACCGATGGCGTCAACGTTGTCTTTGGCACCGCCTTTGCTCACCAGAACGCGATGGAGCAGATGGCGGTGGATTTCCCGGACGTGATTTTCGAACATGCCGGTGGCTTCAAGAGGAACGGAAGTAACTTCGGCAACTTCTACGGACGGGTCTATGAGCCCCGCTACGTTTCGGGAGTTGCGGCTGCACTCAGCTCGCCGTCGGGAAAGCTTGGCTTCGTGGCCGGCTTCCCGTTCCCCGAGGTCATTCGGGGAATCAACGCATTTGTTCTGGGCGCGCAATCGGTGAATCCCGATGCATCGGTCGAGGTCGTATGGACCAGCTCCACCAGCGACGCAGCCGTCGAGGCGAATGCGGCGAGTGCGCTGGCCGAGATCGGCGTCGACCTCATCGCCGTCCATCAGGACACCTCGGCCGCCGGAAGGGTGGCTCAGGAGAACGGCCTTCGATGGATCGGGTTCGATTCGGATCGTCGACAGGATGCGCCGGGTGCGTTCCTTACCGCCGTGACGTTCGACTGGAGTCAGCGGTATATCGACGTGATCGAGGCGGTTGCTCGCGGCGAGTATGAGGCCGGCGCGTACTGGGGAGGGCTCGATGATGGCGTGGTAGGTCTCGCCGACGTCAGCGGATTGTCCGATGAAGACGCCGAGACCGTCGCTGGGGAACTCCAACGAGTGGCCGACGGTGACGTCGGTGTGTTCGATGGGCCGATTCGTGACCAGAGCGGCGCCGAGCGCGTTGCCGAAGGTGTACGCCTCACCGACGACGAGTTGCTGACGATGGACTGGTTTGTTCAGGGCGTGATCGGCGGGATCCCGAGCTCGTAGGAACCAGGGTTGTTGCGCCCCTGGGTTTCAGCGACCGGTGATGCGTTGATACAGACGAGCTACCACGACCGCGGCCAGATAGAGCAGCGACAGCGCTGAGAGAATCACGACCACGACAAGGGTCGCAAGCACCACGAAGCGAAGAATGCCGTTGAAACTCACACCGCGACCTTGGCAGCTCTGTGAGGTATTCGACGAACCGGAAGTCGTAGCGAGGCGGAGCGCCGAACGACATGACCTTCCGATATACGTGGTGGAGTGTCGCTTTTCGAGCCCGAAAAAATCTCCCGAATTTTCGGGTCGCTTCGAGGTCAGCAATTGCAGCGATTCTGATCGGATGAACGACGTTTGCAACGCTCGGTTCACCTTGCATTCATGTGACTGTCGTCACGGGACTGCTATACTGGGGTCCTGTTGACAATTGAGCCGGCGGCGGACCGTGCTCCGCTCCTTTGCCACCCAGCGTCTCTTCTTGAGCGGCGGGTGCGCCGAGAACCGAAGACAGAATGCCGTCGACCCGACCAGGAAAGGCCATTCTGTTATGCCGCACCGAGTCGAAGAACTGACCCGCCGGGAAATTCGAGCCCACAAGCACAGCGAAAAATCGCGAGTGCGAAGCACGCTTCGAAGTTTGACCGGCGCCGTAGGCGTGGAAGTCGACGATATGCCAGATCCAGGGTTCGCCTGGAAGACCCCGCACAAGCAGTGGGATCCTGACCGGCGCGCCAAAAACTCACAGAAACACTGGCGAACTCCCTACTGGAAACGCAGAAGCAACATCCGAGCAGCAAAGGCCCGCCAACTAAAGGCGTTCTAAGGCCTCGCAGCTTCACAAACATTGCGGGAAGCCGTAGGGGCCGCCCGAGCGCGGTAGGGCGGAGAGCGCCAGCTCGGAGCCTGCGCCCCGCGGGCTGCGTGCCCGGGGAACGCTAGGATGAGGCAATGACTTCCCTTGTCGATGAGCTGCGCGCGCTTCGACGACATGTCGGCGACCTTGAGCTTCCACTCAACGTCGGTGGGGTTGATGATGCTCGTCGGGCGCAACATGAACTGGCTGAGCAGATCGATGACTACCTGCTGCCCAAGCTCGAGCGCCTCGACGCACCGTTGCTGGCGGTCCTGGGCGGTTCGACCGGCGCCGGAAAGTCGACTCTTACCAACTCGCTGATCGGCGAGAACTTGTCGATTCCCGGGGTGCTGCGACCAACGACGCGTATGCCGGTGCTGGTGTGCCACCCCGACGATGAGAGCTGGTTCCTCGGCGAAGGTGTGCTGCCCGACCTGCCGCGCACCACCGGTGAGAACCCCCAAAATGGCGCAGGCCTCCACGTCGTGACCTCGACTGAGCTTCGCCCTGGCCTCGCATTGCTCGACTCTCCCGATATCGACTCGGTGGAGGTTGCGAACCACGACCTGGCCGCCCAACTGCTGGGCGCCGCCGACCTCTGGCTCTTCGTCACCACCGCAGCGCGCTACGCCGACGCTGTTCCCTGGGAGTACCTCGCACGGGCCCAGGAACGATCGGTGGCATTGTCGGTCATCGTCAACCGGATTCCCGCGGGCTCCGAGGCCGAGATCGGCGGGCACCTCACCGAGATGCTCGGCGAGAAGGGGCTTGGCGACGCGCGACTCTTCACCATCGCCGAAGGTGATCTGGCTGACGGTCGCCTCGAGAAGGGCTTGAATCCCCTGACGTCCTGGCTCGACGCTCTGGTTCAGGATGCTGGCGCCCGCGCGCAGCTGGTGCGAAAGTCGCTCGACGGAGCGCTCGATTCGCTTCCGGCCCGGGTTGATGCGCTGGCTGGCGATGTCGAGATTCAATCGAGCAGCGGCGATGCACTGCGCCAGTTTGTCGAACAGCAGTACGACGAAGCCCTCGAACGGGTCGACCGCGAACTCGATAGTGGCAATCTGCTGCGCGGCGAGGTGCTCGACCGGTGGACCGAGCACGTGGGAACCGGCGAGGTGATGGAAAAGCTTCAACGCGGCGTGGGTCGGATCAAGAACGCCATTGTTTCGGTGTTCCGGGGCGCGTCGGACCAACCGAATCAGGAGGCAAAGGGAGCGCTCGAGAGCAATCTGAGCGTGTTGGTCCGAGATGCCGCAGATAACGCGGCGCTCGAAGTGGTCGAGGGTTGGGAGACCATGCCCGGAGGGCCCGAGGCACTTGAAGGTGCGTCGGCCAACCTCAACCGAGCCACCACAAACATTCGTGACCGGATCGAAACCGAGATCGAAAGCTGGCAAGCCGAGGTCCTTCAGTTGGTGAACGAACAGGCCGGCTCGAAGCTGGCTTTGGCCCGCACATTGTCATTGGGTATCAACGGGGTCGGCGTTGCGCTCATGGTCGCGGTGTTTTCCCAGACCGGTGGGCTCACCGGTGGGGAAGCGGCGGTGGCTGGCGGAACCGCAGCGGTCAGCCAGGCGGTGTTGACCGCGGTCTTCGGCGACAGCGCCGTATCGGCGTTGGCGCGCGAGGCCCGAAGTCGGCTGCTCAACCGGGTGCAGTCGGTTCTTGACACCGAGCGCGCCCGATTCGGTGTGCGGCTCGGACCGGTACCCTCAGCCGAGGCAGCCGACCAGCTCCGCTCCTCGGCCCAGGCGGTCGAGGCGGCGCGCCAGTGAGTGATACCAATACTCAACTGAACGAGCGGGTCGAAGCGCTTGCCGCGGCCGTCGAGCTTGCATCGGGACGATTGGAGCCGCAGCGGGTCGAGCCGGCAGAGGCGTTGGTGGCTCGGGTTCGCGGTCGGCTGCGCCACGGTACCGATCGGACGGTGGTGGCACTCGCTGGTCCGACCGGGGCGGGAAAGTCGACTTTCTTCAATGCCCTCACCGGTGCCGAGATCTCCACCACCGGAGTGCGTCGACCTACGACATCGAGCACCCATGCCGCGCAGTGGGGCGAAGGGGCCAGCGACCTGCTCGATTGGCTTGGTGTCGAACGTCGCCACCAAGCTCCACCAAACGCCGATCTCGACGGCCTCATCCTGCTGGACCTTCCCGACTTCGACTCCACCGAACGTAGTCACCAGATGGAGGTCGATCGGCTGGTCGAACTGGTCGACCTGCTGGTTTGGGTGGTCGATCCGCAGAAATATGCCGACCAATCGCTCCACGAGCAGTACCTGCGTCCGCTCAAAGGTCACGGCGAGGTGATGCGCTTTGTGCTGAACAAGGCCGACACGCTGGCCAACCCCTCCGAGGTCGCCGAGGACTTTGTGGCCCGGCTCGCCGACGACGGCATCGACGGTGCCGAGGTGATCGCTCTCTCGGCGACCAGTGGCGAAGGCGTCGCGGCCGGGCACGACCTGTTGCGGTCCATCGTCAGTGAGCGTCGCGCTTCGATGGCGCGACTCGACGCAGATCTGCGGTCGGCGGCGGACATGTTGGAGCATGCGGACGCTGCCACGCAGTCCGGCGATGCGCTGGCGAAGTCGGACCAAAAGGAGCTGGTGCAGTCCTTGGGTAGGGCGGCCGGGGTCGAGAGCGCCGCGACGGTGGTGGCCGACCAGTACCTACGCGACGGAGGGCTGGCCACCGGCTGGCCAGCGAGTCGTTGGGTGCGCAAGATTCGCAAGACACCATTGCGTGCCCTGCCGAGTCCGGCGGCGAGCTCGGTGGCCTCCGCCGAAGTGGGTGTGGCGGTACGCGATGCCGCCGAAGCCGCAGCATCGCGCCTCGAACCCGGTTGGGCGGCGTCGGTTCGTCACGATCTCCGAGACGCACAGCCAGAGGTGCTCGAGCGTTTGGGTACCGTGCCACTTCGGGCCGCCGATGCGGCTCGGGTCCGACCGGCGTGGTGGTCGATCTTCTCCTGGCTTCAGCGCCTCGCTGCGCTGGTCGCGATCGTCGGTGCTATCTGGTTATTGGTCCTCGTCATTGGTGAGTCGTTCTTTCGGCTCGACACCGATCCCCTGACGCCGATGATCAACGACTGGCTCCCCGTCCCGACGGCGCTGCTCATCGGCGGCGTTGTTGTGGGGGTGCTCCTTGGTCTGGTGGCGAAGATTCCTTTGTCCGTCGGGGCGAAACGGCGGGGAGCATCGGTGCGAAAGGATCTGCACGCCCACGTCGAGACCATCGCCGAGGCGACCGTCATCTCACGGCTCGATGCGACGCTCGCCGACCATCGAGAACTCGGCAAGCTCCTCGTGACCGTTCGAGGGCAGCGGTAACTCCCACGGGAAGACCGGCCGGAGTTACTCCGCTGGCACCCTGGAAATCGGTGCGTACCCGGCCAGAAAGGCATCGACATCGTCGATGATCGAGTCCGGGTTGGTGGAGCAATCGGTCGCGAACGGGTCGCGTCGCCCGAAGGTCTCGGCCACCGGGACTTCGATGAGACCCTTGAAGTTTCCGCCTTCTGCACAGTTCGGGATGTTGATGAGGGTGACGTCGGCGGGCGCCGAGCCGTCGAGAATGCTCGACCGATGCTCATCGATCCAGTCGATCGCTATCGAAGCGCTCTGCTCAAAGTCGAAGGGGGCGGGCACGCCGAGACCAACGGCCAGGGCAGGTACACCGCTCCGCGCACCGACCTTCCCGGCTCCAACGATCGCAGACTGCTCGGCGAACACCCCGATGTTCTGGCCCTCGTTGGGGCCGGCGATTACCAGGTCGGGCTGGGGGTCGAGTTCCCGGAGCGACCAGGCAACCGCATCGCCGGGGGTGCCGTCGATCACTGTTGCGGCGAATCCGTTGACGGTCTGGCCGGGGTTCGTGGGTACAGCTCCGTCGGTTACCAGATCGCCGACGCCACTCTGGTTCTCGCTGGGTACAACAACGTGTACGACGATGTCGTCGATCTCGCTGAGCGCCGACACGACCACGTCGAGCCCAACCGCTTCGACACCATCGTCGTTGGTCACCAGCACCACCAGGTCCTGGGGAGCCGCACTGGTTGTCGGCGCTGGAATGCTGGTGGTGGGCGGCGGTGCGTCGACGAGCGACGGCTCGGCCGTGCTGCACGCGCCAGCGAGAAGCATCAGGCAGCTCACGACGGCCAGCGAGTACCGGCGGCCGGAGGTGAGGCGGGGGAGCGACGGAGGAGAAGACGACTTCGACATGAGGGGGGAGTGACTGGGTATTCCAGCACCTATCGGCAAGAACCGATTGCGGGCGAGGGAACAACGTCTAACAGTTTACTGCTCTCATCAGCCTTCGAGCCGTCGCTGACGCCGGACCCTATTGCTCGATGCCTCGCGAGCGGCTGCAGTTGACGCCGGTATCGATGCCGCCGCCACCGGTGCAGTCATCGTTGCCCCGACCACCGTCGAGGAGGTCGGCACCGGCGCCCGCCTTGAGAAGGTCTTTGCCCGCCCCACCGCGTAGTTCGTCGTTGCCTCCGTTCCCGAAGAGACGATCTCGTCCTCGGGACCCAACCAGTACGTCGTTGCCTTTTCCGCCAACCAATCGGTCGTTGCCTGGACCAGCGTCGAGACGGTCGTTACCGTCGCCGCCATTGAGGTCGTCGTTACCGGCGTTGCCACGGAGCGTGTCGTCGTTGTCGCCGCCGCTCACGAAGTCGCGACCGTCTCCTCCTATCAGCGTGTCGTTCCCGGCCCCGCCATTGAGCGTGTCGCTCCCGTTGTCGCCCTCGATGAGGTCAATGCCAGCCCCGCCGTCGATGCGATCGTCGCCTGCTCGGCCACGAAGACGATCGCTGCCCGCGTTGCCCTCGAGGGTGTCGTTCCCGCTGCCGCCGTCGGACCGGTCGTTGCCGGCTTGTCCGAGGAGTCGATCGGCGCCTCCGCCTCCGAGCAACACATCGTTACCCGACCCGCCAAAGATGACATCGTTCCCGGAGTCGCCGCAGATGATGTCGTTTCCGCCGCCCCCGTTGATGCGGTCGGCGCCACCGAGGCCCACGATGACGTCGTCGCCGGGTGTGCCGTTGATCGTCTCGGCGGCGGAAGTGCCGACGATGGTAGCG
>CAZGVQ010000056.1:8273-11650 GCA_964529355.1 uncultured Acidimicrobiales bacterium | reverse complement strand
TTGTTGGCCAGCATGTGATCGAGCCAAGCGAGCGCACCCGGCCCGGAAACTTCGTACTTGGCATAACCCGTGGTTTCGATGAGACCCACCGCAGTACGAACCGTTGCCACCTCTTCGGCCACCACCGGGAACGCGTTGGACCTCCGGAAGG
Source organism: uncultured Acidimicrobiales bacterium (assembly GCA_964529355.1). GTDB lineage: Bacteria > Actinomycetota > Acidimicrobiia > Acidimicrobiales > SHLQ01 > CALLQB01. The sequence continues at coordinate 11,499 of CAZGVQ010000056.1, read as the reverse complement.
TGACCTCTTCGGCTGGCGATTCGCCGGGCTTCTGAAACCACAGCGGATACTCGAGCCCGTAGGCCGCGCCGAACACCGCATTGCGATCGGCCAGGCGATCATAAATCGGACTCTTCAGATGACCGCGGGCCGCCGGAAGCTCCTCGTTGGGGAACGTGATGCGGAATCGGCGACCGTAGTTCTCCACCACCTTCGCCGCGGTGTACCGGGGTGTGGCCCAGTCGCCGAACCGGGCGTTGTCCATGCCCCACACATCGAATCCGGGGTCACCCTCGGTCATCCAATTGGCCATCGACAGACCAACGCCGCCGCCCTGGCTGAGTCCGGCCATAACGCCACATGCCAACCAGTGTCCCGGCTGACCGCGTACCGGGCCGATCACCGGGTTGCCATCGGGGGCGAAGGTGAAGGGTCCGTTGATGGTTTGCTTGATGCCCACATCGTTGAAGATCGGGAAGTGCTGGAACCCCACATCGAGGTTGGCGGCGATTCGTTCGAGATCGGGCGGCAGAAGCTGGGCGCCGAAGTCCCAAGGAGTGGTGTGCGGCGACCATGGCACGCCATTGGGCTCATAGGTGCCCAGCAGCAGACCCTCGCCTTCTTCGCGCATGTAAATCTCACCGCCGAGGTCCATCACGTGGAAGCCGGGTAGCGACGAGGTCTTGCGCCACTCGGCCAGCTCGGGCACCGCCTCGGTGAGGATGTACATGTGCTCCATGGCCAGAATCGGCAGCTCGAGGCCGGTCATGCGTCCAACTTCGCGAGCCCACAGGCCACCGGCATTCACAAAGTGCTCGCAGCGGATGCTGCCCAGGTCTCTGGCTTCCGGGTCGTCGGTCTGGGTGTTGTGCAGATGAATGTCCCAGCCTCCACCAGCTACGGGTGTGATCGCGTGGGCCCACGTGTGCTTGTAGATCTCGGCGCCCACCATTTGCGCAGCCTTGGCGTAGGCGTGGGTAACACCCGACGGGTCGACATGACCCTCATGGGCGTCGAACAGTGCACCTTTGAAAAACGACGGATCGAGGAAGGGCACCATGTCGTGGGCTTCCTGGGCCGAGATCATGTGCGACTCCATGCCGAGGTAGCGGGCCCGAGCATTGGCCATCTTGAGGAAGTCGAGTCGCTCGTCGGAGTCGGCCATCACCAGACCACCGGTGAGGTGAATACCGCAGTCCTGCCCCGAGATCTCCTCGATCTCGCGATAGAGCTCGACGGTGTACTTCTGAAGCGCAGCGACGTTTGGGTCGCCATTGAGCGTGTGCATGCCGCCGGCCGAGTGCCACGTGGACCCATGGGTGAGTTCGCGACGCTCGACCATGACGACGTCGGTCCAGCCCGCCTTGGTGAGGTGGTACATGACCGACGCACCCACGACGCCACCGCCGATGATCACTACCTGCGCCTGCTGTTTCACGATGCTTCCTTCTCGTTAGTAGTCAGTCTCGACGCCACCTTCGGCGATTCGACGATCCACGAACTCGCGACGTTCAGCATCGATTGCGTCATCGATGGCCGGCTGCTCGTAGTTGGCGAGAATCTCGCGGGGCACGCCATTGGCCCGGGTTCTCGCATCGGGCGATCCGGCTTCCTCCCACGTTTCCCAATTGCGCCAATCCGACACCATGGGCGAGAAGAACTCGTTCGTGTAGCGCGCCTGGGTGTGTTCTTCCCCGAAGAAGTGGCCGGCCGGACCCACTTTGTCGATGGCATCAACCGCCAAGGCATCCGTGCTCAGATCGAGCGGGGCCAGGAAGGTCGACACCATGTTGAGCAGATCGGCATCGATAACCATCTTCTCGAAGCTCACGTGCAGGCCACCTTCCATCCAGCCAGCGCCATGCATGATGAAGTTCGCGCCACCCATGATTGCGCCCCACAAAGCCCACACGCTTTCGTAGCCGGCCTGCGCGTCGACCGCGTTCGAGGCGCTCACATTGGACGACCGATACGGCACCCCGTACTTGCGGGTGAGCTGACCGCCGATGAGACACGCCTTGGCGTACTCGGGCGTGCCGAAGGCGGGCGACCCCGACCTCATATCGACGTTGCTGGTGAACCCGCCGTACATCACCGGTGCCCCCTTGCGGACCACCTGGGTGAAGGTGAGCCCGGCCAGCGCCTCGGCGTTCTGCTGCACCACCGCGCCCGCCACGGTGATAGGCGCCATCGCACCGGCGAGCGTAAAGGGCGTGATGATTATCACCTGGTTGCGAGCCGACATCTGCAGGATGCCTTCGAGCATCACCGTGTCGTACCGAAGCGGCGAGCTGGCGTTGATGATGCTGCTGAGGCTTGGCTCGCTTTCGAGCGTTTCGTCATCGATGCCTCGGGCGATACGCACCATCTCGAGTCCGTCGAGGTTTCGTTCGCGACTGAGGCTGTAGATGTGGAACGCCCGGTCGGTGAGGGTGTGTGCGTCGTAGGCCGCCTCGAGATGACGGATCGACGGGTGCAGGTCGATCGGCTCCACCGGGTAGCCACCGAGCACGTGCACGCTGTTGAGCATCTGGGCCAGGCGCAGGAAATCCCGAAAACCCGCCCGGTCTCCGGTAACTCTCTGCCCATCGAGGTTGACGTAGTTGGGAGCGCTGGCCACCGCCGAATAGGTGATCCAATTGCCGCCGATCCGCACGTCACGCTCGGGCGTTCTGCCGTGGAGGGTGAACTCCGAGGGGATGTGCGACATGTACTCGGCGACCATCTCGGGGTCGAACCGCACGCGCTCGCCCTGCACGTCCGCGCCCGCCTCGGCCAACAGTCGAAGCGCTTCGGGATGCAGAAAGTCCATACCGGTTTCGGCCAAGACCCGCAGGGAGGCCTGGTGAATCGACTCGAGTTCATCGTCGCTGACGACGGCGGTGGGCGGCAGGCGCATCTGCGGTTGCGCAAACGGCGGTTGTTCGGCGATCACATTGCGGGTGCGCTTTCCCCGTTCGGACTTCCTTCGACGACCGGCCATGGCGCTGAAGGTACCTCTGTTCTTGAGGTGCTGCGCAGCCCGCTTTGTAGCCCGGCAGGTCGATCCCGTCTGACGGGAAGCTACGGCTCGTTGGCGTCGGCCAGAACCACCGTTGGTCGGCTGGCTGCGGGGAGACCGAGAGCTCGCAGATCGAGGCGTGCCACCTCGACCCCATCAGCGTCGGCGATGGTAACCACGCGACCGTCGTTGCTCAGCCAGGCGAAACGCTCGGAGTTTCGCGACCACCCGGCTTTGCCGTCGACC
>CAZGVQ010000056.1:0-8173 GCA_964529355.1 uncultured Acidimicrobiales bacterium | reverse complement strand
CTGCTCGCAGCTCAGGCTGTCGTCGCAGCGCACCTCGACTCGGATGTTGCCTCCGATTGCCACGACTGAATGCTCCGACAACTGCTCGAGGCCGTTGCGGGTCAGCGCGAAGGTGCCTCCGAACGACGGTTTCACCACCATGCCAAAATGCTCGACGTTCTCGATGGTGGAGCCCACCGGCAGTGGAATCGGCTCGCCGATAAGTCCACCGTCGAGCGACATGATGGTCGCGCTCTGCTGGCCCGGCCGCGCGGCGGGCTCGAATGTCAGGTGGATGATGCGCGAGATGCTGCTGGGCCACGCCTGCCCGAAGGCCGACAGAATCGACAGCACCTGAGGATCATCGGAGTCGACCCGAAAGGTCTTGTCGCCGTCGTTGGCCATCAGCAGACGTCCGGTCATTCCCACCGGCTCGGCCTGCACCTCAAAGATCGAGGCCACACCCGATTCGAGATTCAAAAGCACGAGACCCTCGTTGGAGAGGTAGGAGACCTTGCCACCAATACCTGCTGCAGCATTGGCTTGGCGGGTGTCGACCACGGCCAGGCTCAGCTCGGCCGGCTCGTCGTCGGGTACTTGGGGTACCTCACGGTGAGTCTCGCCAAAAGCGCGAGCCCAGACGAACCAAAAGGCAGCCGCCAGAGCCAGAACGACGAGAACCAGTAGTGGGAGGAACCGTCGCAGGTCGGACCGGGTAGAAACAACCTCGTTCTGCTCGGAGTGCTCTTCGGGCTGCGCCTGTCCCTCACCAGCGTGGTCCATCCCTTCGTGCTCGACCAGAAGTTGCCCGCAGGTTTCGCAGGTGGTGCTCATGAGAACACCAACAACTCAGAGCCAACGCGGTCGGCCGCACCCAGCTCGGAAAGATCGAGGGTCTCCGAGGTTCGCAGCTCGGGGTAGAGCACCTGCAGCACCGGGCCGGTGGTGAGTGGGTCGAACCACACGGCAAAGGACGAGTCGGGTGCCCAAACCACAGGGCCCTTCTGGCGGGTATCGAGGCGATGAAAGCCGCCGGTCTCGGTATCGAAGGCAACGTCGTCGGCCGAGTCGGTACGCAGGATCCACCGGCCATCGGGACTGATCGATACCAACCCGTCGTCGCCGGCAAAGTCATCGGGAACCTGCTGGTAGTCGCCCGACGAGCGCTCGAGGTGCACGGGATTGCAGGTGAACCCCTGGCACCGAATTTCGACCTGATGCGACGGTGTGGCCGCCACCACCCGATTGTCGCTAAACCGCTCGTAACCCTCGATGCCGGCCAGAAACGTGCCCCCCGTGGGCGGCGACACCAGCGTGCCGAGACCAGCGATGTTGAGGTAGGTGGAGCCGCGCGGCACGTCGAGGTCGGCCATGAAGAACCCGGCCGATGTGGCGACGAAAAGGCGCTCCCATTCCTCCGCCGGGTCGCTGGTGACCGAAAACACCCCATCGTCTGCCGTTGGCACCAGCCGACCGCTGTTGGAGAACCCGTGCACGGTGATGTCGTCGTCCTTGGCGATGCCAAAGGTGGAGTCGCCGTCGCTCAGCAACTCAAACCCGGAGAGCTTCGACAGGTCTTCGAACTGGTCGAAGCTCTCGGGTTCGAACTCGGCAACAGGAGCGGTGCCCGCTTCGAGATCGACGATGACCACCCCGTCCCTTGCGACGTAGGCCAGCCGGTTTGTGCCGATCAGGTCAGCCAACGCGGCAGATTGCGCGTCGACGATCTCGGGCTCGGCGAACGGTTCGTTCCTGTCGAACGGGCCGAGATCTTCGACCGCGTCGCCGTCACCGGCGTTGTCGATGACGTTTCGGGAGCCATCGTCACCGGTGCTCCCCGCTACCGGACCGGATGCGGTGTCTCGCCCACCGAGCCACACAAGTGCAATCGCCACCACTGCCGCGGCCGCGAACCACACCAACCGACGGGGTCGCGAAGCGGCAGGGGCCGAAGTATCACCGCCAGAGGTGGTGTCCGAAGCCGCCGGCTGGTCTGTGGTGAGCACCACTACAGGATCGGCATCGAACTGCTGGTCGATCGACTGAAGAGGGATGTCGACAACGTCAGACTGGACGGCCCCACCCGCTCCGCCCACGACTGTTGGCTGCGTCTTGGCCAACCATGCGTCGGGCATGGCCTGCCCGCATGTCTCGCAGTGTTGATCCATCGTTGCAATGGTGACACACCGGTCACCACTACCCCGCGGTGCTCGGGGGTTACGCGGGGACGACGTTGTGGTCTGGGCCGTAGGGGAACTTGGTGATGTTCTCGGCGCCGCCTTCGCCGATGACCAGGATGTCGTGTTCTCGGTAGCCGCCGGCTCCCGGTTGACCCTCGGGAATCATGATCATTGGTTCCATCGACACCACCATGCCGGGCACCAGCTCGGTGTCGATGTCTTCGCGTAACTCCACTCCCGCCTCACGGCCGTAGTAGTGGCTGAGCACCCCGAAGCTGTGGCCGTACCCGAACGATCGGTACTGCAACAGGTCATGCTGGCGGTAGATGTCGTTGAGCTCCATCGCGATCTCGTTGCATTTGGCGCCCGGTTTGATGAGCTTGAGGCCCGCCTCGTGCACATCGACATTGATCTGCCACAGCCGCAGGTGCTCGTCGCTGACCGACTCGCAAAACAGCGTCCGTTCAAGCGCCGTGTAGTACCCGAAGATCATCGGGAAACAGTTGATGCTGAGTATGTCGCCCGCGTCGATGGCCTTGTTGGTCACGGGGTTGTGGGCGCCGTCGGTGTTGATGCCCGATTGAAACCAGGTCCAGGTATCCATGAGTTCGACGAAGTCGAACGACTTGGCGATATGGCGCACCATGGCCTGCGTCGAGGCCAGTGCCACCTCGTGCTCGGGTACTCCCGCGGCGATGGCATCGAAGCAGGCCTGCCCGCCGATATCGGCGGTCTGCGCGCCAAGGGTGATGTGGTCGATCTCTTCCTGACTCTTGATGGTCCGCATCCACATCGTGGGCACGCCAACGTCCACCAGCTCAACGCCGGGTAGCGCTGCCTCAAGCTGTGCCTTGCTGTCGAGGGTCAGGTGGTCGAACTCCACACCCAGGCGTTTGACGTTGACCGTGAGGCCCGCGAGTGCAAACCAGAAGTTGTCCTTGCGCCAGTCGGTGTAGGTGACATTGTCGCCATGGGTCATCCGCCAAGGCTGCCCGCCATCGATACCCGCGCTGATCGACGTGGCCTTGTCGTGGTCGACAACGAAACCGTACCGACGGCCGAACGAGCAGTAGATGAAGCCCGAGAAGTACCCGATGTTGTGGATCGACGTGAACAGCGTGGCGTCGATATCGGTGGCCGCCATGTGTTCGCGTAGTAGCGCCTGACGGCGATCCATCTCGGCGTCGGAGAACGGTCCGGAGATCGCGTCGCCGTTGTGCCAGGTCACCAGGCGAGGCATGTCGTCGCTGCTCATGGGGTTGGATTCCTCCTCGATCGAGCCGCCGGAAACATAGCAATGCTTTACGAAGACTGCCGAGGCAATGTCTAAGGTCGTGCGGTGGACCGTCCCAACACACCGAACATTCTCTTCATCGTCAGCGACGAAGAACGCCGCAACGATTGGCTCGAGGGCAAGGTTGCTCTCCCCGCCCACGAGCGGCTGCGAGCCGACGGCGTGTCGTTCACCAACCACTTCACCCACGCATCGCCCTGCTCGCCTTCGCGAGCCAGCCTGTACACCGGGCAGTACCTGGCGCAGCACGGTGTGGTGAACAACGTGAGCTTCCCCAGCCATGTGCAACTCGATCCGAGCGTGCCCACCATCGGAAGCCTGCTCAACGACGTGGGCTACGAGTCGGCCTATGTCGGCAAGTGGCATCTTTCGCATGGCGACTCGCCGCCTATGGCCAACTACGGCTTCAGCAGCTGGGAAGGCAACGACAAGCACTTCACCGGCAACGCATGGACCGGGCGGCACTTCGATCCGATTATCACCTCACAAGCCACCACCTGGCTCGACGACCATGCCAACGCCGACACGCCATGGATGCTGACGGTTGCGCTGGTAAACCCCCACGACATCATGTGGTACCCCATCGATCAGCCGAGCTACCTCGAGGCCAACCCTCAAGACAAGAAGGCGTTCGAGTTCATCCAGAACTTCGTGTTGGGCGATGAGGTTTCGGTGACCGCCCCGCCAGAGGACTACGAGCGGCTGTTCGACCAGCTGCCCGCCAACTTTCACGACGACCTCGACACCAAGCCTGGAATCCAGAAGGCGTGGCAGACCGTGCGAAACAGCGAGCACTTCGTGGGCAGTATCGATATCGACGATCACGACACCTGGCTTCGCGGCCTCGACTACTACGCGTGGCTGCACCAGAGACTCGACGACAGCCTCTCGACGTTGCTGGCCAAGCTGGACGAGCACGGCATGTACGACGACACGATGATCATCTACACCAGCGACCATGGCGATGCCGCAGGCAGCCATGGTCTGCGGGCCAAGCTGCCGTGCGTCTACGACGAGGTGATGGGCGTGCCGCTCATCGTCAAACCTGCCGGTGGTACCACCGACACTGCCGGAACCGTCACCGAGGCGTTGTCGTCAAGCGTCGACGTCGCCGCCACCATCGTGGCCGCGGGCGGTGGCGAAACTGCGGGCATGAAAGGCACTGACCTTTCACCCGTGGTCGAGGACCCCACGGCCTCGGTGCGCGACTACGTGCTGTTTGCCCAGGACTCGGCACAATCCGACGGACTGGCCGCAACCCGATATGCGCTGCGCGGCTTTTTCGACGGCGAGACCAAGTACGCCCGCTACTACGGCCAAGGCGGCGGTATTCGGCGCGACGGCTCGGTGCCCGACGGCGGAAAACAAGTCGACGTCGACGCGGCTTTCGAGGACCAGGAACACGAGTGGTACGAGTCCAACAACGACCCCCACGAGCTCACCAACCTCGCCAACGACCAGGGCAGAAAAGCCGAGCTATCCCACCTGTTCGAACGCCTCAAGTCCTACGAAGCAACCGACTTCGCCATCTAAGCAACACCAAAACTGCATAACGAGCCTGGCTCGTTGTGCAGTTTCGTTAGATGCGGTCGTCGGTGCCGGTGAACTCTGGTGGGCGTTTCTCGACGAAGGCGTGGATTCCTTCGTAGCCATCGTGTGACGCCATTGCGGAGGTGATCATGGTGCCTTCGTATTCGCCAGCGTCTTCGAGACCGGATTCGTATCCGTTGTAGATGACCCGCTTGGCCTGCCCGATGGCCCACGCAGGACCGTCGGCGAAACCTTGGGCCAGCGCCGCGGTGGTGGCGTCGACCTCATCGTCTGGCACCACCCGGTTCACCAGACCCCAGGCTTCGGCTTCGTCGGCCGAAAGCACCCGGTTGGTGAGGGTGAGATCCATCATCCGCCGAAGCCCGATATGGCGCGCGATGAAGTAGCTCGATGTGCCATCGGGCGTCATGCCGATTTTGGTGTAGGCCATCGTGTACTTGGCCGTCTCGGCGCTGACGACCAGATCGAACGCGCTCATGATCGACAGACCGGCCCCGCCGGCCGCCCCCCGTACCCCGGCCACACACGGCTTGGGAATGCGGTTCATCTTGTAGATGGCTCCGTGGAAGTCCACCAACATGTCGGCGGCAATCTGGGGCAGCTCGGTGCCAACCTCGGCGAAGTACTTGATGTCGCCGCCGCCGCAGAAGATCTTGCCCTCGGCAGTAAAGCTGGCCGCCTTCACGTCGTCGTCGAACTCGATGGCCAGGAGCACCTGTCGTAGATCGGCCGAGAACGCCGGGTTCACCGAGTTAGCCCCTTCGGGTCGATCGAAGCGCACATGCGCCACGCCGTCGCGAACCTCGTACTTCATCGTTGTGAGTTCCATCACCCTGTTCTACGGACGAGGAATCACCGAGGTCAAGCTCGTGCCCGCCCGGCGGTCGCTTACCCCGCCGCGATGAGGACGGTCGCGAGGACAGCCAACGACAAACCACCGAGCTGAAGTTGGGACATGCGCTCGTTGAGCCAGAGGCGCGCCAGCACAACGGTGGAGACCGGGTACAGACTGCTGAGCACCGCGACGATCGACAGATCACCAATGTTGGCGGCGAACAGGAACAGCACGTTCGAGCCCGTGTCGAAAAGACCGGCCAGGACGATGAGTCCGAGCGCCGGACGAACGGTGGGCAGGCCCGAACGCTTCGCTCCGAAGATCACGGCCAGGAGCAACGTGGTGGTGAGCACCCGCGCGCCGACCACCGGCCACGGCGCGGTCGCGTCGGCCGTGGCGTCGAGCAAGACGAACATTCCTCCGAATCCCACGCCGGCCAGCAGGGCTTCGCCGATTGCCCGTGGGGTGACCTGGGCGCCATCGGACTCGGCGGGCATCGACGCCAAGGCAATCGCGATGAGCGCGACGACAATGCCGGCCCACGCAAGCCCCGAAAGAGAATCGCCCGTAGCCACGCCCCAAAGGGCGGGCACGGCCGCCGACATGATTGCGGTGAGCGGGGCAACCACGGCCATGGGCCCCTTCGCCAAACCGCGGTAGAGCAGTATGACTCCCAAACCGCCCAGCGATCCGCTGATGGCGCCGATGCCGAAGTCGCGCCAGGTAAAGGCGTCGGCCAGGAACGGGGCGAGCACGACAACACCGATAAGTCCCACCAGATGCGAGAAGCCCACCACATAGAGCACCGAGGTCTTCTTGGCCGAAAGCCCGCCGAAGAAATCGCCTGAGCCAAAGCAGACCGCTGTGATGAGCCCAAGGAACACTGCCACGTCACCGACGCTAGCTACTCGGGTTGGCTTCGGTGCTACCGGTCGACTCCGCAGAGCCGACCGCGTCAGTTCCGGCTGGTGTCTACCGACTCGATGCCAGCAAGCGATTCGAGTTGCTCAACCACCCGGAAGACGCCCAACGGATCCGGCGTCGGTCGAAGCGTGACCCGAAAGGATGCTTGACGGTCTGCGGTGGTCACGGCAGCCACAAGTTCTGGATTTTCGTTGAACGCCTTGAGGAGTTGTTCGTAGTTGGTTGCCTGACTGACAAACGTGTGGTCGAGCACCTGCTGCGTCGTATCGAGCGTGTTGGTGATAATCGCCACTGCGGCCGCCGATGCGGTCGGGTCCAGCCAGGCGATGAGCTCCATGTCGGCCACGACAGGCGCGCTCTGCGCCACTCCGGTCGGACTCATCAGCTGATCGATCGCCACCATGAACCGGTCTTGTTGGGAGCTCGGAAACACCACCGTCGACTCGAAGGGTCGTTGCCATCGCAGGGTGTCGCCTTCGAGGAGCAACACCGCGGTAGCCGGCGTCGGGCCGAGGGCCGACGGTACGTCGAGCCACACGGTTTCCTCCGGCTCGAAGAGCGCGTGGATGGTGGACGGGTCCGGGGTCACCGAGCAGTCGGCCGTTCGACCAGTGGAAACACAGGTACTCCGGTTTGGTGAACCATCGGCTCTGACACCACCGACCAGGTCTCGCTTTCGGATCTCGACGTTGCCGACACCCTCGATCGCGACCGACAGAGATCCGCCGGTTCGCTCGACGATGATCGGGCGAAGTTCGAGCGCCGGCGGTAGATAGCCAGCGAGGCCACCCAGGTCGTTCATCGACGAGACACCGTCGATGCTGCCCACGGCACTCGCCTGTTCCCTCAGGGGCGCGACCCAACTGTCGTCCCCGATCGGATCGTGAAAGTTCACCAGGAACGTGTGGGCGAAGTCGTCAACCTCAACGACGCCGGCCAAGCGTCCCTCGAACGTGTTCGCGAGTCGATCCTGAAACACCTGCATTGCTCCCGACGGAGTTCGATGCGTCACGTCGGCGACAAACCGAAGACCCACCAGCTCCATCACGAGCTCGGAGGAACTTGCCTGGTCGAGGTCGCCCGCCATGTGGATCACCGCGCCGCGTGTTGCGGTCGGCGCAGGCTCGTTCGCCTGAATCTGTGGTGTGGTCGATTCGTCCTCGACGATCGCTGGTGCTGCTGGTTCGCTTCCCTCGCCGGAATCGAACAGTCCGACCGCGAATGCAATCAGGACCAAAACCGCAGCTCCGCCAAGCAGTATCGGCACCCTCGACCGATCGGTGCCGATGTTCGTGATGACTTCGCTGGTCTCAGCAGTGGTGCCGGCGGTGAGATCCGGGTTCATGAGAGCCGCAGGATCGCCCCGCCCGGCATCGGGTTCAAGCGCGACCATCGCAATCTCGGACGCGC
>CAZGVQ010000055.1:0-11697 GCA_964529355.1 uncultured Acidimicrobiales bacterium | reverse complement strand
GATGGATGCGGCCCGGGCCCAGACGCAGCTGGGAGATCTCGAAGCCGCGACCTTCGCCCAGCAACATGTTGGTTGCCGGCACCCGAACGTCGGTGAAGCGGATATGCATGTGTCCGTGGGGCGCATCGTCATGGCCGAACACGTGCATCGGTCCGAGAATGTCGACGCCGGGCGTATCGATGGGCACCAGAATTTGGGACTGCTGGAGGTGCGGCGCCGCATCGGGGTTGGTGCGCACCATCACGATCATGATCTTGCAGCGGGGGTCGCCGGCACCGGAGATGTAGTACTTCTCGCCGTTGATGACGTACTCGTCGCCGTCGAGGAGCGCCTCGCAGCGCACGTTCTTGGCGTCGGAGCTCGCGACATCGGGTTCGGTCATCGCAAAGGCCGAGCGGATCTCGCCAGCTAGCAGCGGCTTGAGCCACATGTCCTTTTGCTCCTGGGTGCCCACCCGCTCAAGAACTTCCATGTTGCCGGTATCCGGAGCGCTGCAGTTCAGACTTTCGGAAGCCAGCGGGTACTTGCCGAGCTCACCGGCGATGTAGGCGTAGTCGAGGTTCTTGAGGCCCTCGCCTGATTCGGCGTCGGGAAGGAAGAAGTTCCACAGCCCTGCGTCTTTGGCTTTGGACTTTGCGCCCTCGAGCAGCTCGAGTTGGCCGGGGACATAGGACCACCGGTCGGCGCGGCCTTCGCCGAGAGCGAAGAATTCCTCCTGAATTGGCTCGACCTCGGCCGAAATGAACTTCTTGACCTCGTCGAGTAAGGGACGGGCTGCGTCGCTCATGGCGAGGTTGTACATCTCGCCGCCGAGGTCGTCGGTGTTCAGTGGGTTTGCAGCCATTGTTGAAGCTCCTGAGGGTTGGACGTTGCCGACGCGTCGGCGTCGTTCATGGCCAAAACTAGCGGCCGAGCCTGGACACGGGTGAATCGATACCGATACTTCGCTCTACCGACGTACGGTGGTGTGGGTGGACATGAACGCGCTCACCGACGAAGAGTGGGAAGAGCTCTTTGGCGATGACATGGCGACCGTCGAACCCAGGCGCGACCAGGACGACGAGACGCCCCGACGTCGAGTGCCGCTGTGGGCCAAGCTCGCTGCGCTCGTGGCATCGGCCGCGATGGTGTTGAGTGCGGCGCCCGGGTTGGTAGAGCGGGTCCGCAACATCGGCGCCATCACCGACCCGATCGAAATCGTCGCCCACGCAGACCGCTACGTGGAGACGTCGGAGTTTGGCTGGTTGGTCTCTGAGGTGCAGATCGCCAATCTCGGTGAACCCAACGTTGCGGCTTTCGTGTACCGCAATCCGGCGGACGGTGTGATCGTGCTCGACAACCGACCGTGGCAGCCCGACGACCTCGACGAGACGATGGCCCACGAGATTGGCCACCTGCTGGACTTCGCGGTCTGGCCCCAGGGTCGAGGCGACCTGCGAGGTGGGTTGGAATCAGAGGTATGGGCCGAGTGCGCGGCGGTCGCTGCAGGTGAACGAAGGCTCGATGGCAGTCGAGACAACGACGTTTACCGGTGTCGACCGGCCGAACTCGAGGTCTTCGAGGTCGAACTCGCCAAGGCCCGAGCGACCCAGATCTGCCGCCCGTGGGACGAACCGGAGTGCCGCTGAGCCGCTAGGGCGAAAAGCGAAAGTCGACCACGTTTCCGTTGGGATCGACCACGAATGCGGTATCGCCTGAGTTCGACCACACCGAGCCCGAGTCGCACATGTAGAAGTTGCCATCAGCGCCCCGGCCAGGATTGCTGTCGCCGAGAGCGCAGGTCGAAAACAGCCTGAACCCCTCCCCCGGGCCGATGCTTCCGCCGCCAAAGACGAATTCGTTGCTTGTCGACTCATCGTGGACCGACCAACCGGTCAGATCGAGCTCGGTCTCCAGCACGTTGCGCAACTCGATGAACTCGCCCGCCCCCGGCTCGTCGTCGGGGCCGGCCGGATTGGGCACGAACGACTCGATCTCGAGACCCGCTATTGTCGGCCCGCATCGATCGGGCGACCACACACCGATCTGTGCGGCCGACGCATCGAGGGCCTCTTCGTGGAACAGCGCGGAGGATCCGCCGATCGGCACCACGAATCCATCGGCTACGAGTGGTCCGACGAGGTCGATTGTGGTCGCCTCGAATCCGCTGGCGCTGCCGGGAATGAGGATGGTGCCGAGCAGGCGGCCGAACCGATCGCGCGGTTCATCGGGGTCGACGATCAGCTCGAAGGTTGCGTCATCGAGGTCGCCCGATAGCGAGGTACCAACCAGGAGGGCTTCGAGAGCTGCGGTTGCCTCCGCGCCGCCGCAGTCTCGTCCTTCGGGGGCGTTGACACCCACAAGTCTCACCTCTTCGCTGGACCCATCGAGCATGACCTCCAGCGAATCGCCATCGATGACGCGGGTGATCGTGGCCAGCAGAGCCGATCCTTCGACCACCGGCGCATCGCCCGAATCTTCGCTGCCAGAAAAGCTGCCACTGCCGGTCCCGTTGGTGCAACCAACCAGGACAAGGGCGGCTATCACCACCAGAGCGGAGAAGCGGTGACCAGGCGAGAACACTGCACCAGTTTGCCGGGAATTTCAGCTCAGCGCGTGGTTGCTTTGCACACCGCACGTGATCCGGGGCCCTGCACTGAGGCCTCGCTGAGAACGCCACTGGAATCCTCGATGAGGCACGACGCTGAACCGTTGCCGACGACCTCGGCGATCAGCTCTATCTCGGTACCACTGGGAAGCGACAGCAGCCGATCGAACGGTGGAATCACGTCGAATTGTTCGGTGCCGTTGGACTCGTTGGTGAGTTGGATCTCGATAATCGCGGCCGTTCCGGTCACCAGGTAGGAGACCCGCTCGAAGGTTTCGCCCAGTACCTCGGTCGAGCCGTTCGATGTTGCCACCGACGGGGTGGGTTGGGTTCCGGTCGCCGCCTTGCCGAGGGCCAGGCCGAAGACCAGCATCACCACCGCGGCGACGCCTCCGAGCACGTGTTTGTTCGATCGGAGGTCGACGAGCTGACCCGAATCGGCCACCTCATCGAGACCGCGCACCGAACGGTTACTCTCGCCCGAGAACGACGCGGGCCACAACGTGGTCCCCGAAGAGATCGCTCCATCGAAGCGCGTGCCGAGGGTTCGAGCGCCCCGAAGATCGGCGCCCCTGAGGTCGGCGCCACTGAAGTCCGCGTTGCGCAGGTCCGAACCGGAGAGATCGACATTTCGCAGGTCGGCGAAGGTGAAGTCGGCGCAAGAGAGGTTGGCTTCGGCAAAGCTGGCGTAGGCGAACTCGCCATGGCTCGACTGGGCCATCGGAAGTTGCGATCCGCTGAAGTCCGCATAGCCGGCCATCGACCCGGCGAAGGAACAGGAGTCCAGGTTGGCGCCCGACAGGTCGACGCCCATCAGCCGGGTGTTGCGAAACGAAGATGCCGTCGCGTCGATTCCGGCGAGCGGAATGCCAGTGAGGTCGATCCGTTCAAACGACCGCTCGACCATGGGTTCGCCTACCGCAAGGCGTAGCAGGGTGTCGCGATCGGCCTGCTGGCGATCGAACAGCACCAACGACCAAAGCGAGAGTCCGGCGAGAAGACCGACGATTAGCAGCACCGGCCCAAGAAGTTGTGTGCCTCCGCTGCGGGCCAGGGTGAAGTAGAGCCCGAACTCGACCAGGATGCTGATGAAGACACTGGGTGCCAGGAATCTGCTGGTCAGAACGCTCTGCAACCAGGGCCGCCCGAAGGTCTCGAGGCGACTCAGTTCGCGCTGAACGAGCCAACGGACATGTGCCTGTTTGTCCTCAAAGGCCTCCACGTCTCTCCATCGGCATGAAAAGAAGCAGGTAAAGACAGGCCGACTCGTGCCCATGCCACACCGATTGGTAACAATGGTCAGCGGAGGCTTGGGGATGCGCAAAGCAGAAGTTCTTGTTGAAGGACTCCTACACCCGAACGAGGTGGCGCAGTTCACCGCGCTGTGCCGCGACACCCCGGCCGACGATTTCAAGGGCGAATGGCTGCGCGTCCGAACCCACTTGGCCCGCGTTTCCGAGGCGGGCCGTCTTCATCCGGAAATCGATGTCACCAGCGCGAAACGAATCGCCAAGGTTCTCGACGATCTGATGCGCGACGTCTACTCCTACGACGACGAGCAGCGAGCACTGCTGCGCGGCGCGATCGAGTATTTCATTCTGGTGGGCGACGAAGAGAACGACTTCTCCTCGATGGGTTTCGACGATGACGCCATGGTCACCAACCTGGTCGCCAAGGCATTGGGTCGCCAGGACCTTCAGGTCCACCTCGACTAGCGCAGGCTTCCCGTGTCAACGCCAGAGAACACCGACGAAATCATCGCGGCCAACCAAGCGTTCTACGACGCCCACGAGGCGCGCGATGCCGAAGCGATGTTTCACCTCTGGGTCGACGACGAAGCGGTGAGCTGCACCCATCCCGGGTGGGCGACGCTGCTGGGTGCGGCAGAAGTCCAGGCATCGTGGCGAGCGATTCTCGACGGGCCGGGCCGCAATCAGTTCATCCTCACCAACATCCTTGCTCGGGTCGATGGCGATGCCGGGTGGGTGACCTGCGACGAGAACATCGTGGCTCCGGGCGGCACCACCACGGTGGCCGCGCTCAACTGTTTCGTGCGAACACCCGATGGATGGCGACTCACCGCCCACCATGGTTCGCCGGTTTTCAGCCAGCATCCGAAGGAATAGACCCCCAGGGATAGGCCATGCGATAGGACCGCCAGCTACAGGCTGTCGAGCAGGTCCTTGAGCGCCTCGGCCGGCGTGTTAGCACCCGAGGCCATGCTGTTGGTGATCCCCGCTCCAGCTTCGGAGTCGAGGTGGTCGTTGAGGCGGGTGAGAAGCGAGTCGGCAGCCCGCACCCGCAGTTCGTGCTGGGCCCGGCGCCGGCGCCGTTCGGCCAGGCGGCCCTCGCCGTCGAGAAAGGTTCGGTGGCGAGCGATTTCGGTGATGAGCTCATCGATCCCGTCACCCGATGTTCCCACCGTCAACGTCACTTCGGGCCGCCACTCGCTGGTGTCGGAGAGATCGAGCATGAGTTCGAGGTCGCGACGCGAATCGCTGGCACCCGGGCGGTCGGCTTTGTTCACCACGAAAACGTCGGCGAGCTCGAGCAACCCCGCCTTGTTGGCCTGCACCGCGTCCCCCCAGCCAGGGGTGACCACAATGACCGTGGTATCGGCGGTGCCGGCGATGTCGATCTCGATCTGCCCGACGCCCACCGTCTCCACGATGATGAGGTCGAATCCGACTGCGTCGAGCGCTCGTATTGCCGCGGGAACCGCGACCGCAAGACCGCCGCCCTGGCCTCGGGTGGCCATCGAGCGGATAAAGGTGCCCGTGCCGTAGTTGAGCTCGTCCATTCGGATGCGGTCGCCCAGAATCGCCCCGCCGGTGACCGGCGACGACGGATCGATAGCGAGCACCGCCACGTTGCGACCAGACGCCGTGAGCGTTGCCGCCAAGCGCCCGGTGAGGGTGGACTTTCCCGCTCCGGGTGCACCGGTGATGCCCACGACGTGGGCGTTGCCGGTTTGCGCATGAGCGAGTTCGCCCAGTGCCAAACCTTCGGAGCCACCCCGTTCCGCGATGGAGAGCACCCGACCAATAGCCCGGCGATCGCCAGACTGGGCGCGTGCAAGAACCTCTGCGACCGGCAGGCCGCGCAGACCGGCCACCTAGGATCTAGCTTCTACCGCAGAGACGGCGTCGCGCACGGCCTTCACGCACTCCTCCGAGGACGAGCCGGGGCCGAGGACGGCTGCCACACCGAGTTCGTCGAGTTTGCTGAGGTCGCTATCGGGCACGATGCCACCAACGATGAGTGGTACGTCGACCTCGGCGTCGTTGAGCGCGTCGATCATCTTTTTCGAGAGCGCCAAATGGCCGCCGTTGAGCATCGAGATGCCAATGGCGTCGGCGTCTTCCTGCTCGACGGCGGCGATGATCTTGTCGGTTGTCTGGCGCAGCCCCAGATAGATCACCTCGATGCCGCCGTCGCGAAGGATGCGCGCAACCACCTTGATGCCGCGATCGTGGCCGTCGAGTCCAAGTTTGGCCAGGACGACGCGGAGCGGCTTCTCGGTGTCACTGTTTTGGGAGGATTCCGACATCAGACGATGGCCTTTTCGGTGTAGATGCCATAGACGCCCTCGAGCGCATCGACGATCTCGCCCTCTGTCGCATAGGCCTTCACCGCGTCGATGAACGCCGGCATGGTGTTCTGGTCTGGAGTCGAGGCGACCGCCACCAGGTTGGCCAGCGCGGCGCTCACCGCCTCGGCATTGCGCTTCTGCTTCACGTCGCCGAGCCGCTTGAGTTGGTACTCCTCGACCTCGGCCTCGATGTAGAGCGTCTCGTTGTCGCTGTCGTCGCCCTCGGTGAAGTCGTTCACACCAACCACGATGCGGCGACCGGCGTTGACTTCACGCTCGAAGCGATACGCCGCATCGGCGATCTCACCCTGGAAGTAGCCGTTGTCGATTCCGGCATAGGCACCTTCGAGCATCGAGCCGTCGCCCAGCTCGCCGACGTGGGCGAAGATCGCCTCGGCCTGGCGTTCCATTTCGTCGGTCATCCACTCGACGTAGTCCGAGCCGCCAAGCGGGTCGGCTACGTTCGCCGCACCGGTCTCGTGGGCCACGATCTGCTGGGTTCGAAGCGCTATGCGGGCCGCCTTCTCGGTGGGCAGCGCAAGTGCTTCATCGAAGCTGTCGGTGTGCAGGCTCTGGGTGCCGCCGAGCACGCCGGCCAGCGCCTGAATTGCCACCCGGGCAATGTTGATCTCGGGCTGCTGTGCGGTGAGCGAAACGCCAGCGGTCTGGGTGTGGAACCGCATCAGCAGGGCCTTCTCGGTCTTGGCTCCGTACTTCTCCTTGAGCCAACGAGCCCAGATACGGCGGGCGGCACGGAACTTGCCGATCTCTTCGAAGAAGTCCAGATGCGAGTTGAAGAAGAACGACAGCCGAGGTGCGAAGTCATCGACATCGAGCCCGGCGGCGATGGCCGCTTCGATGTAGGCGAACCCGTTGCCGAGCGTGAAGGCCAACTCCTGGGCAGCTGTAGAGCCCGCTTCACGGATGTGGTAGCCCGAGATTGAAATCGGGTGCCAACGCGGCATTTCGGCCGAGGTGAACTTCATCATGTCGGTGATGAGCCGCATCGACGGCCGCGGCGGGAAGATGTACTCCTTCTGCGCCTGGTACTCCTTGAGGATGTCGGCCTGAATCGTGCCGCCGAGCTTGCTGCGTTCGACGCCGTTGTTCTCGGCCACCGCGACATACATGGCCATAAGGATGGGCGCCGGGCCGTTGATGGTCATCGAGGTCGACACGCCCGACAGGTCGATATCGGCGAACAGGTCCTCCATGTCGGCGAGGGTGTCGATGGCCACGCCAGCCTTACCCACCTCGCCCAGCGACCAGTCGTGATCGCTGTCTTTGCCCATGAGCGTGGGCATATCGAAGGCGGTGGAGAGACCGGTTCCCCCTGAGCGGAGCAGCTCTTTGAATCGGCCGTTGGTGTCTTCGGCGGTACCGAACCCGGCGAACATGCGCATGGTCCACAACCGCGACCGGTACATCGAGGGGTACACACCGCGGGTGTAAGGGTACTGGCCCGGGTAGGGCGCGTCGCCGTACACGGGGTCGACCGGCACTCCTGACATCGTCTGGAAGTCGACGTCGCGCAGCTTGGCGGCGTCGAACGCCTCCTGCCACTGCTGTTTCGCCTCTGTGTTGCCTGTGTTGCCTGTGTCTTCGGTGCCGTCGCTCATGGCCGGAATCCCATTTCTTTCGGTGGTCGAAAGTGCCTGAGTTAAGTTTAGCCGGATCTCCGATACTTGGAAGTCCAACTATCTACGAAACTTTCTCCTATGCTGGAAAACGATGGCTCTCTCGTTCGACCCCATCGCCGAAGCCCGGCGTCAATGGAAGCAACACGATCTCGGCGCGGTCGACGCCATGGCCGCCGCGACCTCCATCACTCGAGCCCATCAGCTCATTCTGGGTCGCATCAACGACGCGCTGAAACCGTTCGGGCTCACGTTCTCACGGTTCGAGGCGCTGACCCTGTTGTCCTTCGCCACCGATCATGCGCTTCCGCTCGGCAAGATGGGCGAACGGCTCATGGTGCACCCCACCAGCGTCACCAACACCATCGATCGCCTCGAAGCCGACGGCCTTGTGCAACGCCTCCCCCACCCCGAAGATCGGCGTACCACACTGGCCCAACTCACCGATGTGGGTAGGAAGGTGGCCCGCGAGGCTGGCAAGGCACTCGAAGAGATCGAGTTCGGACTCGCAGAGCTGAAGGTCGCCGAACTTCGCTCAATCGAAGCCGACATCACCGCCCTCCGAGAACGCTCAAACGACTTCAACACCTAAACGAAGAGGTGTCAGACACATCTTCGTTTTTGGGCTAGGCCTTCTCGGCGGCGCGGCCCATGACGAAGATCCAGAGGCCGCCGATGACGAAGAAGATCGACGCGACAAACAAGATGCCGTTGAGGATGCCGCCGACCAGTGGAAGGCCATCGACGATGCGTCGCACGAAGAAAGCGATGATGCCTACGACGATGAGGGTGATTCCTGGTCGGGTGAGGATGAACTTCATTGCGCCTCCGTCGATGCGCCGGATGAACAAACGTGCATCGGTTCCGATAGTACCGTGGGAAATGACGGCAGGATAGAGGGGACACACCATGACGGTGATTCTGGAAGGCATCAGTCCGGCGGCCTGGGAGCACCCCACCGATCGGGCGGCTCTCGCAGCACTGCAGCAGATTCCTGGTTTTGATTCGCTTCTTCGCAAGGTGGTGGGCACCTTCGGCGAGAAGAACATACGCATGAGCTACCAGGCCGAAGCGGTGAAGGTCGGCCCGACCCAGTACCCCGATGTGCACGAGCTCCTGTTGCAGGTGTGCGAGGTGCTCGATACCGATGTGCCCCCGCTGTACATCTCGCAGACTCCCTACGCGAACGCTGGCGCGGTCGGCATGGATAACCCTTTTATCGTGCTCAACTCCACGCTCATCGAGCTGGCGTCACCCGCGCAGGTGGCGGCGGTGATCGGGCACGAGGTGGGCCACATCATGAGCGACCATGCGCTGTATCGCACCCTCATGTTTCTGTTGCTCAACTTCGCCAGCTCCAACACGCCACTGGTGGGCCAAGCGGTGATTCCCATCACCCTGGCGTTGCAGGAGTGGAGCCGGAAAGCCGAAGTTTCCTGCGATCGGGCCGGCTTGTTGGCCGTGCAGGATCTCGACGCGTCACTCGGCCTGCTGGGCGTGATGGCCGGAGGCGTGCGCGGGCGCACGGGCGACTTCGACCTCGAAGCCTTTGTTGCGCAGTCCGATGAGTATCTCGATGCCGAAGGCCTGAGCGCCTACTACAAGTTCATGGCCACCCTGGGCCGAAGCCATCCGTTCCCGGTGGTGCGGGTCGCCGAACTTCGACGTTGGGTCGACAGCGGCGCCTACGACACGATCATCGATGGCACCTACGCCACCACCTCCGATGAACGGCCGGTGGCCGACGATATGGCCACCGCCGGCCGCAACTTCTCCGAGACTGCGTCGAAGGTGTTCACCGACACCGAGAAGTACGTGAACACCGCGCTTCTGGGGTTGGTGCAGCGGGCACAACGTCTGCGGTCCGATGCGGGCGATTCCGCCGACGTTGAAGAGGACTGACCCACCTGGGGTTAGCAGTGACGGGTCACCGAGCCGCTGAGGCCGAGGCCCTTGAAGTCGAGCACCCGCAAGGTCTGCTCGCACTCCACCAGATCCTGCTTGAGCCACTTGGTTCCGCCGCCAAAGGAGATCTTGGCCCGCCCGTTGTTGCCGATACCGGTAACGATGTCGTCGAACTCATCGCCGTCGATATCGAGCAGACGGAGCTTCGACAGCTTGGGACCGCCAAGGTTCTTCCGTAGGGCCGTCCAGTCCGATGTGCCGCTCCACGAGATAAACAGCCGCTCTTTGGCGTTGTCGCGATAGAGGATGTCGGTGACGCCGTCGCCGTTGAGGTCGGCAAACCGCAGCTGATTGACGGTCTGAGGCATGCGGTTGAGCAACCGCACTGAGCCATCGAGGTTCTGGATCAGCCACTTGCCGTTCTGGGTCCAGAGGAGTTCGTCGGCCCGGTCGCCGTCGAAGTTGCCGACTCGTACCCGACCCATGTCCTTGGCACTCACCAGCTGGGTGCGCGTGGATCCGCTCACATACCAGATGCCGTTTTCTCGCACGATGTCTGGGCGGTTGTTGCCATCGAAGTCGGCGCTGGGCACCGCGGTGGGTCCGTAGTCGAGTCGAATCGTCAGGTGGTCCTGGAGCCAGCCGGCCACATCGCCGCGTCGGTCGCCGTTGGCGCTGCGCCCGCCGTCGTACCAGAGCGCCACGTAGCGACCGCCGTTGTGGAACGACTCGAGTCCCTGGAAGATACCAACCACGTGTCGTTTGCCGGTTGCGTCGAACCAGTACGCCGGGCCACCGGAGTCGCCGCTTCGAACCCCGGTACCATCGGCACCCTTGAGGCACATACGGTGCACATCGCCCTGTTGCCAGCCATCCTGCTGCGTCGGGCACGGGAAGGTAGCGCCGTCGGAGCGACCCTCCTGTTGAATATTCGAGAAGTTGCTGGTGTCGCTGGTCTTGCCGTAGCCAAAGACCTTGAAGGACTGCTCGGCCAGAAACGCCGTGGTCTTGTTGGCGTTCATGCCCCAGTCGGTAACGACGTCGACCGGGTTGGCCACGCTGCTAGGGACCGGCTCGGTGAGCCGGAGCAACATGATGTCGATGTCGCCGGGAAGCGAATACTCATACGCCTTGGCCGCCAGCACCGGGTTGTTGGAGTCGCGACCGAACAAGACGTTGACGCCGTCGGGAAGCACGTGGCGCACGTCGTAGAAGCGGTCGGGCAGCTCCCAATCGTCGTAGCCCTGGCGGGGGGCATGCGGCGCCGGATTGGGGATGTCGTGGCGTACGCAGTGCTCGGCGGTGAGCACCATGTCGCGGGCAACCAGAACGCCGCTACACGTGGACCCGCTGGTGGTGACCCGAACCGTCGATCGATTGAACTTGGTGTTGGCAGCTGTGCTCCCTCCTTCGATCGCGCCCGCTGGCTGGCTCGGAACCACCAACAGTGCCGCCATCAGGACCAGGGCAAGCACCGCTGCAAAGGCGGCGGCGACACGGGGAGCGCGAAAATTCAGGGGGAAAACCACAGCTCCACAGTTACCAGCCCAGCAGATCCAAAGAAAGGGCAGAAAGCACAGCGACTTCGGCCGATACAGTGAAATATGGCTAAGTATTCGGCGGCCACCCGAAACAAGAACCGCAGGACGATCGCCAAGGCCACGCTGTTTGTTCTCGGAATCCTGGTCTTGTTGGCGGCGACGATGATCGTGTCGAATCGCACTGCCTTTGGCCTCGGTGTGGTTGTGTTGTTGTTCGCCGCAACGTTCTGGTGGGCATTCGCAGGCGTAAAATCCGGGACCATCGACGGCTCCTGGGTCGATGGCTGGAACTTCGGCGAGGGCTCGGAGAACCCCGATGCCAATACGTTTCTGGATCCGAACAATCCGACCCTCAGGCTTGAAGAACAGGAACGGCGCCACCCCGACGAGGACCATTAGAGGGTCTTCGGGGTCGATGAACCACTTTCGTTACAT
>CAZGVQ010000054.1:0-11740 GCA_964529355.1 uncultured Acidimicrobiales bacterium | reverse complement strand
ACCGGGCTTGCTTCCGAGCTCGACATCAGTCGCCAGGCCGTGGCCAAACATTTGGGGATCTTGTCCGACGCAGGCCTGGCCACCAGCGCCCGCGTCGGCCGCGAAACACGATTCGCGGCCGACGCCAGCGGGCTGGAGGAGCTCGGTGACTGGGTGGCGAGAGTCGAGGGCGAGTGGTCCCGCCGACTCGATGCTCTCGCCCGGTCGCTCGAGGAAACCTAGAAGTCACGGACCTCTTCGTCCTGGCCGTCGATTCGGCGTGACCGAACCACCAGCAGCGTGCCGCCGAGGAGCCGGGTGAGCCATCTACACTTCGCCAGATGTTGGTTCTGGCACAAAACGATCTCGGCGAAGGCAACATCGACAACTACATCATCCCGAGCTCGGCCCACCTATGGACCGGTGTTGTCGTGCTGGTGACGATGACGATTCTCACCGTCCTGGTTGCCCGCCACGCTGCACGAAACGAGCCGGTTGGGCGCGCCACATATCTGGCGTTGTTCAGCGCGACGGTGGCGCT
The DNA here is from genome assembly GCA_964529355.1 of uncultured Acidimicrobiales bacterium. Classification (GTDB taxonomy): domain Bacteria; phylum Actinomycetota; class Acidimicrobiia; order Acidimicrobiales; family SHLQ01; genus CALLQB01. The sequence continues at coordinate 11,220 of CAZGVQ010000054.1, read as the reverse complement.
GGCGGCCCAGATTCTGTTGGGCATCAAGCTGCTCGATCAGGGGCAGGGCATCAGGCAGCTCTACATCCACTATGTGGGCGGGATGATCCCGATGGGCGCGTTCCTTGCCGCCGGTTGGTTCGCCCGCGGCGACACGGGCCGGAGCAGCCGAATCCTCGCGGTGCTGGTGGCAGTGGGCTACGTGTCGGCGCTTATGGCGTTCTTCATCGGACGGTCCTTCGCCAACGCCTGAGGCTTTCGACAAACCCGTGACCTGCTCGCATGTTTCGGTGCGGCCCTGGATGGCCCGGTAGATTGAAACGATGAGCACTGCGCAACTCGCCATCGAGCCAGCTTCAGAGCACGTTGGAGCCTTTGTATCCGGAATCGACCTGGCAGAGGCGGCCTCGGCCGAGGGTCTCGCCCCGCAGATCACCGCCGCCATCAAAGATGCTTGGGCAACGTATGGAGTGCTGTTCTTCCGCGACCAGAACATCACGCCCGACCAACACCTCGCCTTCGCTCAGCAGTTTGCCGACATCGACGTCAACAAGTTTTTCGCTGCGGTCGACGGCTACCCGCAGATCGCTCAGGTTCTCAAAGAACCGGATCAGGAGCACAACATCGGCGGCGGCTGGCACACCGACCACACCTACGACACGGTTCCTGCCCGCGGGTCGATCCTGCTGGCCCGCGAGGTTCCCGAGGGTGGTGGCGACACCCACTTTCTCAGCGTGGCTGCCGCCTACGATGCCCTCCCTGATGACCTGAAGGCCACCGTTGCCGACCTCGAAGCGCACCACTCAAGCGCGCATGTCTTCGGCGCTGATTCTCAGCACGCCGAGGAGATCGGCGATCGTTTTGGTAACGCCGAGAAGGTTGGTGGCACCATCCACCCCGTCGTCGTGAAGCATCCCGAGAGCGGCCGCAGCGTGCTGTACGTGAACCTCGCGTTCGTCACCGGCATCGTCGGCTGGTCCCAGGATGAGTCCGACGACCTTCTGCACCAGCTCTACCGACACATTGCCCGAGGCGGCTTTGACTACCGCTTCCAGTGGCAGGTGGGATCCATCGCCATGTGGGACAACCGGTCCACCTGGCATATGGCCTACAACGACTATCCCGGTCAGCGACGCCTCATGCACCGCATCACCATCGAAGGTGTCGAATTGGCCCGGGCGGCCTAGGCCAGGGCAAACAGCAGAATCGCCAGGCCTCCGAGGAGCCCGCCAAGGGCCTGCATCCGAAAGATCTTCTCGCCGAGGAACTTCCACGCGATCACGATGGACACGCCGGGCGCGAAACCGATGAGCGCCGAGCCGATGGCCGCATTGCTTCGTTGGAACGTGAGCGCCGAGAGAATGAATGCAGTGATGCTGGTGCATCCCACGATGGTTCCGAACCGAATCGTCGTGGCGCTTGGCCGAACCGACTGCCGCAGCACTTTTGCCACGAGCGGAACGACCACCAGACCAAGCAGCGTGAGCGCCAGGGCCGGCGCCGCACCAGCGTCTTCGGAGACGAACGACAGAAACAATCCGCCGACGCCGATGCACAGGCCCACCAATGCGCCCAGGCCGACGACGGAACTCCCGCGCAGCTCGGCGACGGTGGGTAGCCGCTGGTCACCCGACACAAGCACCACGGCTGGGATCGCGACGGCGACCCCGATGATTTCAAGGAGCGACAGGTCCTGGCCCACCAGCGGCGCGAGAGCGGCCGGAACCACCAGCGCCACCAGGGCCACGACCGGAGCGAACACGATGATGGGGCCAATGGTCATCCCGCGGTACAGCAACGGTCGGGCTGCAGACATCACGACTCCGGCCGCAGCCGCCCACCACAGATCGCTGCCCGACAAGGCGTCGTCGCTGAAGAACAGCAGGTACCCGCCGCTCAGCACGACGCCGACCACGGTTGCCACCAGCGCAATGGCGGTGGGTGCGTCGGGTGAGCCGTCGCGGCGGCCGCCGACCCCGGCAACCACATCGCCGATGCCAAAGAGGATTGCGGCCAGGCTCCCCAACAAAACCGTCACCTGGCGACCCTACGGCCTCGTGCTCCGAACCTACGATGCGGGTCAGTGGTCGGCGGCGAGCTTGGCGCCTCGGTCGCGGCATTCGGCAAGCGCCTCGGCCAGCTCGACACGCGTGGGGGTCCGGTTGGCCACCACCTGCTCACCGGTCACCCACACGTCGGTGACATGGCTCGATGATCCGGCAAAGACCACATGGGTGAGGAGGTCGTCGGGGAGGCCGGGCACATAGTTGGGTTGGTCGAGGTCGATACGGATGATGTCGGCTTGGGCCCCGGGGGTGAGGTGGCCGACATCGGGGAGCTGAACTGCCTGGCCAGCCTCGATCGTTGCCATCCGCAACGCGTCGGATGCCGACATCGCCGCGGTGTCGCGGGTCGAGCCCCGAGCAAGCAGCGGTGCCAACTTGAGCTCCTCCCACAGGTCGAGGTTGTCGTTGGATGCCACGCCGTCGGTGCCAAGGACCACCGAGATTCCGCGCCGGCGCATGTCGGTGACCGGAGCGATGCCCGAGCCGAGCTTGAGGTTCGACATGGGGCAGTGGGCCACGGCGGTTCCGGCATCGGCAAGGATCTGTTGATCGTCGGCGTCGAGCCACACGCCGTGAGCCACGATTGCCGGGCCGGCAAACACCTCGGCCTCGGCGAGCAGCTTGGTGGCCGATCGACCGTATTGCCCGATCACCTGGTCTCGCTCGGCTTGGGTTTCCTCCAGATGGATATGCACAAGCGCCCCCACATCGCGTGCCTGCGCTGCGATACGGCCGACCTGTTCAGGCGTGAGGTCATAGGTGGAGTGCGGGCCGTACCCCACGGTGATGCGGCCGTCGGCGTCGTGGTGTCGAGCGTGCAGCTCAGCAAGCTCGGCGATCCGCGGTTCGACATCGCCGCCCGGCAGCAGGGCAGCAATAACTCCCGGGCACAGCACCAGTCGGCCACCGGTCTCGTTGACCGCCTGGGCCATTGCGTCCTCGAAGAAGTACATCTCGCAGCTGGTGGTGACCCCGGCCAACAGCATCTCGAGTGACCCGAGTTTCATGCCCCAATAGGCATCGTCGGGCGACATCTTTCCTTCGCGTGGCCAGATGGCATCGGTGAGCCACTGCTGCAGCGCCATGCCGTCGCCGGCTGACCGGACCAGCGTCATCGGGGTGTGAGCATGGGTGTTGACCAGGCCCGGCATCAACAGTCCGCCGACCCGGTTGATGCGAATGTCGCTTTGTTCGGTAGCGGCCAGATCGGCCTCGGCTCCCACCGCAACGATGCGGCCATCGGCAGCGATGTCGATCGCGCCACCCGCCACCAGCTCGGCGGCGCCACTGCTGAGCGGCAGAACGTAATCGCCGACGAGGCGGGTCACCGGGCCCGTTGCGTCGTTGGTCATCACGGCGTCCAATCTGCCACGACGGCGGCGATGAGCTGGTGGAGCGGCTCACTGCAGTCGCGCACAACCGCAAACAGGTCGTCGGCACTGAGTCGCTCGAGCCCGAGCCCGGCGGCCGGGTTCGAAACCACGCCGATCGACGCGTAGGCCATATCGAGCTCGTTGGCCAGGGCTACTTCGGGGTAGCCGGTCATTCCCACCAGGGTTCCGCCAGCCCGGCTCATCATCGCGATCTCGGCTGCGGTCTCGAATCGGGGGCCGTTGGTGCAGCAGTACACCCCACCATCGACGATGTCGATGTTGTGTGTCGCGGCGGCTTGCAGAATCGAGGCTCGTAGTGTGGCTGAGTACGGGGCGCTCATGTCGGTGTGGGTCACGCCGCCACCGGCTTCATCGAAAAACGTATCGGGCCGCCCATTGGTGAAGTCGATGAAGTCGCTGATGACCACGAACTGGCCGGGTTTCAGCGTTGGGTCGATGGCGCCGCTCACCGCGGTCGCCAGCACCGCCTCGGCGCCGCACTTCTTGAGCGCCGCGATATTGGCCCGGTAGTTGATGGCATGGGGCGGTATGGAATGTGCGCTGCCGTGGCGGGCCAGGAACCCCACCGAGGTATCGCCCAACCGGCCTTTTGTGACATCGACATCGCCGTAGTCGGTGCCGATTCGTACCACCTGGCGGTCGATCAAATCGGGAAGGTCATAGAACCCGCTGCCCGTGATGAGTCCGATCATCGCTCGATCCTAGAGCACACGATTTTGTTTGCTTGTGCTGCGTGGTCACCTGCTATCTGGTGCCGGGCAAGAGGTGCTGCTTATGCTGGCGCGATGACTGAGCAGCTGCCCGATACAAGCACGGTCGACTTTCACTTCGACGTGATGTGCCCCTACGCCTACCAGACCTCAATCTGGATTCGGAACGTTCGAGCCCAGAACAACATCACCATCAACTGGAAGTTCTTTAGCCTTGAGGAGGTCAACCGTCGCGAGGGCAAGAAGCACCCGTGGGAGCGCGAATGGTCCTACGGCTGGTCGATGATGCGCATCGGCGCACTGATTCGCCGCACGAGCATGGACGACCTCGATCGCTGGTACGAGCGGGCCGCCCGCGCACTGCATGTCGAGGGGCACAAGCCGCACGAACCCGACGTTGCCCGGCACCTGTTGGCCGAGATCGATCTCGATCCGGGCATCGTCGACGAGGCCATCGCCGACCCCACCACCCACGACGAGGTCCGGGCCGAACATGACCGGGTGATGAACGCCGGCGGTTACGGGGTTCCCACGCTGTTCTTTGGCGACGAGTGTGTCTTCGGCCCGGTGCTCATCAACCCGCCCGATGGCGAGGCGGCGCTTCGCCTTTGGAACGCCGTCACCACCTGGGCCGAGTTCCCCGAGCTCTACGAGATCCAACGCCCCAAGACCAAAGACGACGAGCGCAAGATCGCCGAGACGTTCCGGCCCTATATCGAAGCGCGCGACTGGGTAAGCATCAATCGGGGCACCGAGATCGAGTTCACCGAAGAGGGTTTCGAAGCGAAGCGCAGCTAAACGACGCTACGACTTTCCGGGCACCCGGATGACCACCAGATCGGTGGGTTCAGCCCGCTCAGCAGCTGGCAGCTCGACCACCGAGGTTCGGCTGCCCACCACTTGAATGTTCCACCGACGATCGTCGCGGTCCCGGGCTATTCCTTTGGCCCGCACGACATCGCCGCCGAGCGACGCCAGCACGCGGTCGAGTTCTTCCAGCTCGATCGGGTCGGCGAGCGTCACCGATTCGGCCACGTGGTGATCAAACAGGGTCGGAGCAGGCAGGTCGCCGATATCGGCGTCGGCCCGGCCTCCCAGGTGCAGCAGCGTTGTCGCAAGGGTTGGATCGTCGGAGCTGAGTATGGGCGTGTCGAGAGGATGAGCATCGGACCGGGCGAAACCGGCGGCCATACCTTTCCTTATCAAGTCCCTCACGTGTTCCTCCGCGGCAGCGCGTTGTGCGCCGCTCACCAGATCGACCTTGGTCAGCACGATGAGGTCGGCCGACAACAATTGCTTCATCAGGGTGAGTTCGATGATGGGCTCGGTGGATAGCTCGTGCACCTGGTCGGCGGCTACGAGGGTCAACACACCATCGAGCTTGAACCCGGCCGACCTGGCCCACGGCAGCACGCGATCGGGTTCGGCCACGCCGCTCAGCTCGACCACCACATGGTCGGGCGGACGATCGCGGGCCCGGAGCTGATCAAACGCCGCACCGAAACCGTCGCTAAGGCTGCAGCAGACACATCCGTCGGTGAGTTCGATGGTGTTGCCATGCCGGCGGCGAATCAGTCGGGCGTCGAGGTTGACTTTGCCGGCGTCGTTCACGAGCACCGCAATGGGCGCGTCGGCCGCGGCAAGGACGCGATTGAGCAGTGTGGTCTTCCCGGACCCGAGATAGCCCGAGAGGAAGGTCAGCGGGACGCGTCGGCCATCCCAGGGGAGGTAGTCGGGTTCCTGATAGCGCTTCATGGCCTATTGGACGAAGTCGGCTGCGGTCGCGCCGGTGATGTCGATCAATGCAGCAGGTGCGATGGGGAACACGTGGCGGGGGGTTCCGGCTGCCGCCCATACCTCGGTGAACTCGAGCAACGCCGGATCTATCCACGTTCGCACCGGATTGAGATGCCCGAACGGCGCCACGCCGCCGATTGCGAACCCGGTGTGTCGACGGACTTCGTCGACGTCGGCCCGTCCGCATAACGGCACGTCTGCGATGGCCGCCAACTTCGTGCCGTCGACAAGGTTGGCTCCACTGGTGAGGGCGAGGATCAGCTCGCCGTCGGCGTCGAACACCATCGATTTCACGATTTGGGCCACGCTGCAACCCACGGCCTGGGCCGCATCGTCGGCGGTTCTTGTGCCGTCCGGGTACTCCTTGAGCGTCAGCGGGAGGCCCGCCTCGGCGGCCGCGGCGACTACTCGTTCGGTGCTGGCAGGAAGGGGTGAGGCAGAGCTCGTCGGGTCGCCGGATGCATCGGTCATGAGCCGCGACAGTAATCGAGAATGTTGCTGCAGATATTCGACCAACGGCAGTGGTGGGCCATACTTTTCTTATGCGCGTCGTCGATTCGGTAAGGTCTTCATCACATAGTGGTCGTCCGGTTGCCGTAGCCGCCCTGGTTGTGGCGTTGCTCGGGGCGCTGATGTTTACGGTCACCGCCAGCGAAGACGAGGCAGCTGCCGCATCGCGTGTGCCGATCTACGACACCGCCTGGGACCTTCCGTTCTGGGCGAGTCAAAGCCAGGTCACCGAGTACTTCGACTATCTCCAGGGTCGGGGCTACACCGGCGTGTGGCTCTCGTTGATGAACCACACCGGTGGGGGACTCACCGGGCGGTCGCCCGAGCTCGGATCCACGCAGGCCACATTCGACGGTCAATTCTCGTTGCAACCGAACTACCGACAGCGGGTCAGCTGGATTCTCGACGCCGCGCAGGCTCGAGGGCTGCGGGTGGGGCTGGTGCCCATATGGGGTCATGCCTACCTGCACACCAACGCTGGCGGCCCCTGCGCCGGAACCAATCAAGGCCCGCTGCAGCCGGGTAATGCGTTCGAGTTCGGCAACGAGGTGGGTCGAGCCTTCGGTCAACACCCGGCGATCGAGCACTGGATCCTGGGCGGCGACAACTTCTGTACTCCAACCGAAAACGGCGCGATCTGGCGAAACCTGGCAGGCGGATTGGCGTCGGCGGGCGCCGCGCAGCCCATGACGTATCACACGGCCGGTTGGCCCGAGCGACATCTGTTGTTCGCCAACGAGTCGTGGGTCGATTTCCTCTCGCCACAGACGGCGCACTGTCGCACGTCGGCAACCGCTCGAGGCGAGCTGCAAAACGTGGTTGCCGCCACGAGCAAGCCGGTGTTCGCCGCGGAGATGCGCTACGAAGCCATCGAACCCGACTGGGACTGTGGCCTGCACGGCGCGGGAAACCCGGTGCGGGCCAACGACATCGGTGACGACGCCCGGGCCGCACTCGATGCTGGCGTGAATGCGGTTGTCTACGGACACAACGAGCGCTGGCAGTGGGGAAGAGGCGCAAACGGAAGCCGCGGCGGCGGGTGGTCATCGGTTCGGGCCACCTTCGGTGCGCCCGGCGAGCAACAACTTCTCAGCGTGCTTGGCGCCACGACGCCCCCACCTGCGGTCCCGCCATCTGCGCCGCCAACACCTCCTCCGGCACCGGCTCCCACCGTGCCGCCCGGAAACGGCTCGCTCATCGAGGTCTTTGCCCGCGGTACCGACGGCAGCGAACGAATCGAACTGCGGATCGACGACCGGTCGGTGGCCGGTTTCTCGTTGTCGCGGAACAACACCACCTATCGCTGGCGCTCGGATTCCAACGTGCGAGCCGATCAGGTCCAGGTTGCCTTTGTGAACGACTCGCCACCCCGCGATGTCATCGTCGACGCCATCGCAATCGATGGGCAGCGGTTCGAAAGCGAGGCGGCAACCACCCGATCCACCGGCACCTGGGCCGGAAACTGCGACCCGGGCTTCAAGCGCTCAGAGATTCTTCATTGCAACGGCGCCTTCAGCTATGGACAAACCCCAAGCGCCACACCCCCGCCAACCGTTGCCCCAACGCCTTCACCATCGCCGGACCCGGGCGGCGGCTCGGTGCTCCAGGTCTTTGCCCGGGGCGTGACCGGCACCGAACGGGTCGACCTGCAGATCGACGGTCGACGAGTCACGTCGTTCAATCTGAAGACGTCGCTGCAATCGTTTACCTGGCGAAGTTCCACCGGCGTCCGAGCGTCGCAGGTCAGGGTGGCGTTTGTGAACGACGATGGCGCCAACCGCGATGCGGTCATCGACGCGATTGCCATCGACGGCGTGCGGTTCGAGAGCGAGGCCCCGTCGACCCGATCGGTCGGCTCCTGGGATGGCAGCTGTGACTCGGGCTTCAAACGCTCAGAGACCCTGCACTGCCCCGGATATTTCGAGTACTCCGGGTAGCCCGCTAGCCCGGTGATGCCCCGGGTTGGCGGGGCGGTCGAAGTAGCAGGGGAGGCGTGGAGGCCACGTACTTCTGATACGCGGGTTCGTCGCCCCAGCGCTTTTTGGCCCGGTACTCCAGCAGCGGAACGCCACTGATTCGGGTGAGTAGCAAGAACACGAACACCGGTGAGATGAGCATGACCCACCGCCAGCCCGACAAGATCGGCACGGCCAGCACTGCCATTCCGATCCACAGGGTGATTTCGCCGAAATAGTTGGGATGCCGCGACCACGCCCAGAGCCCGGTGGTGATGAAGCGCCCGTCGTTGACGGGATCGGCGCGGAATGCGCTCTTTTGCTGGTCGGCGGTCACCTCGATGGCGAAACCGATCACCCAGATGATGATGCCCACGATGCCGACAATGCCCAGCGCTTCGCGCGTTTCGCTGGTGATGATGGCCAACGCGGTGGCGAGGGTGGCCGTCACCCACAGCCCCTGCAGGCTCCAGGCCCGCAAGAATCGCCAGAAGTGCGGCTTGATGGAATCGAAGCGACCATCTTTGCCGTCCTTGCGGATTCGTCGAAACAGAAAGGACCCGAGTCGAGTCGCCCAGGCGGCCACCATCAGTGCGGCGATGATGGCGCGGGCATCGAGGTTTCCGCTCAGCGCGAGGCCCAGCACCACTACCGAAAGATACGTAAGGCTGCCCGTGAGGTCATAGAACTTCTCGGTCTGGGCACGAAACGCCGGCACGAACGCCAGCCAATTGATGACGAACGCCAACGCGGTACCCAAGACAAAGACGGGAAGGGATCCAACCTCTGCGGACCCGGCGCTGCCGGCCCAGGCCAGCAGGCCGCCGACGATGACGGTGGCTACGACACCTAACCCCGCTGCGATATCGCTTCCCCCCATTGCCGAAAACCTAGCGGGGCCGGTTGGGTGGGCTCCAGCTCACTCGTCAATTGGATTCCACCCCTCAGGTGCGTCCCGTATTCGTAATATTTCGGCTTCCAATATGTTCCAAAACCCCTGCAAAATCGCCAAATGTTACGTTTTCGTGACAAACGACCACCTCCCGGTCCACGAAATACGGGTGGTGAGTGGTGAAGACTGTTCGGATGAACTTGGTTCCACAAGGAAATGTTTCGTCGTTCGCTCGCGCTCGAACTGCTCAGGCGCGGCGCGCGCGGCTGTTGCTGAGTGCACTCATCGTCGGACTCGCCGTCACGCTTCTCTCGCCCGCCCTCATCGGGTCGGCGCATGCCAGCGACGGCGATGGGCCACGATCCGAGTCGGGTAACCCGGGTCTGGTGACCGCCGGGCGTACCTGTCATGGTGAAGTGCCGACCATCATCGGCACCCAGGGTGACGACGTGATTCGAGGCACGGCAAAGCGCGACGTGATCGTGGCGGGCCGCGGCAACGACATCATCTATGGCCGGGGTGGCAACGACATCATCTGCGCCGGCGGCGGCGAGGATGTCGTGTACGGCGGCGGCGGTCGCGACATCATTCGCGGTGGCACCGGCTTCGACGAACTGATTGGTGGTCGAGGTCGCGACCTTGCCAACGACCCCGATGCATCGTGCACCGCCGAGGAACAGGTTGGCTGCCTCCGACTTCTTCCCGAACACATGCTTCCCCAATGCGGCGATGCTCCTGTCTGGGTCGTGCAGGCCGTGTATGTCGGGTTTGGCGATACGCCCCATGTTTGTTTCTTCGCCGACCGAATCGCGTTTCGCGAGTCGCGTTGGACCGCCGACATCATCGGTGGGCCGAATCGGAACGGCACCTATGACTACGGTCTTCTGCAGCTCAACTCTGCCTACATCGCGACGTGGGCCGAGTGGTCGGGCCTCGACTGGACCGAATGGGCCGACCCCATCGTCAATGCGCAGATCGCGCGAGCTGCCTACGACGGCGCCAACCGGCTTTGGGGCGATCCGCTCCGGCCATGGTCCGCGACCCGCTAGTGACCCGTCGGTAACTGAACCGACAAAGTCAGCGCACAATCAGAAGATTGGCGCCTATTTTGGGGTGTCGGTTCCGAAAAAGGGCCGCTGACGCCGAAAAAGGGAAAAAAGCATCAAAATTACCCGATGGCGGCTCTAGTAACGGGTGGAAATATCTCCGATAGTTGACAGGCAACGCACCGCACATGGCGCGTGCAAGCCCTACTTAGGAGAGTTTCGATGACACCCCCAGCATTCACAACGCACATCACCGACACCAACCTTCTGATCGACGTCGATGGTGTGTGTGGACTCACCTTTGACGACCTTCGTGAGCTGCCGATGCCCCTGCAGCTAGGTCTCGACCTCACCGCGCTCGACTAGTCGAGCCGGCACGTTCACGACCCTGACCCACTGAATCCCCTCCAAACGAAATAGAGAAAGTAGCCCCGACGTGAGTACCTACATGTCTGACATCGAGTCCTATGCCGCCATGCGCTCCAATGCCGGCAGCGCCTGGAACGCCATCAGCGCTGAGTCCGCAGCGCGTATGAAGTTGCAGAACCGGTTCCGTACCGGTCTCGACATCGCCAAGTACACCGCCGAGATCATGCGCAAAGACATCGCTGATTACGAGGCCGACACCGCTTCCTACACCCAGAGCCTTGGCTGCTGGCACGGATTCATCGGCCAGCAGAAGATGATCTCCATCAAGAAGCACCGCGGCAGCACCGACAAGACCTACCTCTACCTCTCCGGCTGGATGGTCGCCGCCCTTCGCTCAGAGTTTGGGCCACTGCCCGACCAGTCGATGCACGAGAAGACCTCGGTGCCGGCGCTCATCGAAGAGCTCTACACCTTCCTCAAGCAGGCCGACGCCCGCGAGCTC
>CAZGVQ010000053.1:0-11767 GCA_964529355.1 uncultured Acidimicrobiales bacterium | reverse complement strand
GCGGCCGGCGTTCACCTGGTGGTAGCGGCTGGAGATACGTCGGACCTCTTTGGCCCGAAGTGCGTCCGTTCGTCGGCTGGGTCGATCTTCCGCCTGCCGGTGGTGGTGGAGCGCGACACCTCCCAGGCGCTTGCTGCTCTGGGGACCCTCGGCATCAGCCGATTTGGCGCCACACTTGGCGCAACCACCGATTTTGGCGACGCCGACTTCACCGGCCCGTCGGCCGTGCTGGTGGGGAACGAAGCCCGAGGCCTCGACGTTTCGGGTTCGCCTGGCGACCTCAGCGGTGTCATCGACCAGCAGGTACGAATCCCGATGGCCGGACGCACCGAGTCGCTCAATGTCGCGATGGCCGGGACGCTGCTGGCCTATGAGGTGTTCCGGCAACGAAACCTGGGCTAATTGCCCAAGCCACAGCGGTGCCGTGACCTACCGTGATAGGAACCCGAAACCCCAACTTATGACTGAACTCGATCAACAAACGCTCACCGATCTTCAGGCGTCCGCTGAGGCCGCACTTGGCGGCGCCGACTCGCTCGAAGCGCTGGCCGCTGCAGAGGCCGAAGTGCTCGGCAAGAAGGGGAGCCTCACCGCACTCAAGAAGCAGCTGGGCGGGCTCGAACCCGAGCAGCGCAAGGAATTCGGCCAACTCCTGAACACCACCCGGTCCGCTATCCAGGATGTGGGCAACGCTCGCCGAGCCGAGCTGTCCCAGGCGGCTCGGATGACCCAACTCGAAGCCGAACGCCTCGATCTCACCGAGCTCCGAGACGAGATCAAACGCGGCCACTATCACCTGGTCACCCAGGCCCGCGACCGGCTCGAGGATGTCTTTGTCGGAATGGGGTTCCAGATAGCCGAGGGCCCCGAGGTCGAGACCCTGGTACAACTTCGAGGCGCTCAACATCCCCGATTGGCACCCCGCCCGCGGCAGCTTCGACACGATCTTCGTCGACCTTGGCGAACCCGAAGAGGTCATGCTGCGCTCGCATACCTCTCCCGTGCAGATTCGAACCATGGAGAACCAGGAACCGCCGATCTACATCGTGGCTCCCGGCAGGACCTTCCGCACCGACGTTGCCGACGCCACCCACCTCCCGGCGTTCAACCAGATCGAAGGCCTCGTGGTCGACAAAGGCATCACGCTGGGCGATCTTTCAGGCACCATCGATGCCTTCGTGAAGGCGTTCTTCGGGCACGACGTGAAGACCCGTCTGCGGCCGTCGTACTTTCCTTTCACCGAACCCTCGGCCGAGTTCGACATCTCGCGAGCCGACGGCTCGTGGCTCGAACTGGGTGGCTGCGGAGTTGTGAATCCGCAGGTACTTCGCAACTGCGGGATCGACCCGGAAATCTGGCAAGGCTTTGCGTTCGGTTTCGGTATCGACCGGCTCGCGGTCATGCGCTATCAGCTCGACGACATTCGTGAGCTCGTCAACAACGACGTCCGCTTCCTGAGGCAGTTCTAATGAAGGTTCTTCTCTCCTGGCTGCGCGAGTTCGCGCCCGATATCGATGGCGACCCGGTGGAGCTCGGTGAAACCCTGAGCGCGCTTGGTCTTGCAGTCGAAGACATGTCGGTCACCGGCAAAGGTGTCGACGGTGTGGTGTTGGCCAAGGTGCTGAACCTTCGGCCGCACCCCGATGCCGACAAGATTCAACTGGTCGACGTCGATGCCGGAGACGGCGAGGCGCTGCAGGTTTGCTGCGGGGCCTTCAACATGTCGGTTGGCGACCTCATCCCGTTCGCCACCATCGGCACCACCATGCCCAACGGTATGGAGATCGCGCAACGGAAGATGCGGGGCGAGATGTCGAACGGCATGTGCTGCTCGGCCGAAGAGCTCGGTTTGGGTGCGGATTCCGATGGCATCCACCTGCTCACCGGAGTCGCCGACGAGTCTCAGCTCGGCACGCCCATCAACGAGGCGCTCGGAATTACCGAGGACATTCTTTGGGATCTCGAAGTCAATGCCAACCGGCCCGACGCGATGTCGGTGGCCGGTGTCGCTCGTGACCTTGCCGCGGCGCTGGGTATCCCGTTTGCGTTTCCCGAACCCACGATCTCCGAAACGTCCGAAGTGGTTACCGACCTCGCCAAGGTCGAGATTCTCGATCCGAGCCTGTGCGGCCGCTTCCTGGCTCGAGTGCTTCGAAACGTCACGGTCGGTACGTCGCCGCAGTGGCTGGCCAACCGCATCACCGCTCTGGGAATGCGACCAATCAACAGCGTGGTCGACATTTCCAACTACGTCATGCTCGAACTCGGGCAGCCCAACCACACCTACGACCTCAACCTGGTTCCCGATGGACACCTTCGAGTGCGCCGAGCGAAGGCGGGCGGCGAATCGTTGGTGACACTCGACGGTGTCGAGCGAGACCTCACCGAGATCGATGGCGTCATTGCCAACGGCGCCGACGAAGCCATCGGCATTGCCGGGGTGATGGGTGGCCAATCGACCGAGATCGGCGATAGCACCACCGATGTGCTGCTCGAGATGGCGTGGTGGGATCCGCCGTCCATCAGCCGCACGGTCAAGCGACTCAACCTGCCCAGCGAGGCGTCGGTACGGTATCGCCGCGGCGCCGACTATGGCTTCAACATGGAGCGGGCCATGCTGCGTTTCGGTCAGCTCATCGCCGAATCTGGCGCCACCATCGCTTCGGGGCAGATCGACGAGGCCGGGAACACCCCCGATCGCACCCCCATTCGTGTCCGCCCGGCAAAGATCAACGGAATCCTTGGCACCGAGCTGTCCGATGCCGAGATGGCGGCGCATCTCGAGTCGATTGGGTTCGAGGCTACGTCCGCCGATGCTGACCTTCAGGTAACCATTCCCACCTGGCGCTGGGACACCCAGAACGAAAGCGACATCGCCGAGGAGGTCGGCCGACTGTTCGGCTATGAGAACATCCCCCGCACGGTTCCCAAGGGTGTCGAAGCGGGTGGGCTCACCGACTACCAGAAGACCCGACGTGTGGTTCGCGAGATCCTGGTAGGCGCCGGCTGCGACGAGACGCAGCCGATGCCGTTTCTTGCCCCGGGTGACCTGGCCAAAGCAGGGCTTCCCGAGCAGGGAGTAAACCTCTCAAACCCCATCGTGCACGAAGAGTCAATCCTTCGCACGTCGTTGCTCCCCGGTCAGCTCAAGACCATCGCGTACAACCAATCGCATCGGTCTGGTCCGGTCTCGTTGTTCGAGATCGGCCATATCTACCTTCCGCCACCCGACGGCGACCTGCTGCCCGACGAGCGCGAGGCGCTCTGTGTCGCCATGGCCGGTGGCGACGCCACCTCGGCAGTCGCCATGCTCGATGTGCTCGAGGCCGAACTCGCCCTGCCGAACGTGCAGCTCCGCACTGCTGAGCCGGCCGGTCTACACCCCACCCGTTCCGCCGAGGTCTTCATCGCCGGGAAACATCGGGGCGAAGTCGGCGAGGTCGACCCGGCAGTAGCCGAGGCCTTCGGCGTCACCGGCCGCGTGGGCTGGATCCAGCTCGACCTGGGCGGCGTGCTCGATGGCCCGCACGGCAAGAAGAACTACCGGCGGGTCAGCAAGTTCCCCTCCAGCGATATCGACTTGGCGTTCGTGGTCGACGACGACGTGGCAGCCGCGTCGGTGTTGGCCACCATCCGGAAGGCCGCAGGAGACCTGTTGGTCGATTGCTCGTTGTTCGACACCTACCGAGGCGAAAGTGTGGGCGAAACGGCACGAAGCCTTACGTATTCACTGCGGTTCCAGGCTCCCGACCGCACCCTCACCGACGACGAGGTAGGCGAACTCCGCCAAGCAGTGATCAACGCAACAGCCAAACACCACAACGCAACCCTCCGAAGTTAACTCTTTATTTGTACCGGGGTGCCTAAGGGGAGGAACGTCACCATGTGGGCGATGTCGCCGTTGGCGAGTCGCACGCAGCCGGCGCTGGCTTGGGTGCCGATTGCGTCCGGGTCATTGGTGCCGTGGATACCCAGCTGGCCCGGGCCGCCGTTGAAGGTCTCGAAGGTTTCGCTGAACCCGGAGAGCCCGTAGGCGAAGTCGCCGTAGACGGTGTTGGGCTCCAGCGGCTGGAGAAGTTCGGTGATGAAGTAGCGCCCTCCGGGCGTTGGCGCGTTGTCGCGAGCCACGGCCACCGTGGTCTGAAACACCAGGTTGCCGCCGTTGTGGACCTTCAGTTCAAAGTCGCTCAGGCTGACTTCGATCTTGTAGTTGTGGGTGCCGAGCTGCACCTGGTCGGTATGAACCCAGCCCGTCGAGCCGTTGGGTCGGGTCGGAAGGAGCACTTCGTGCCAGTCGCCCTGCGTTTGATCGACCAGGAACACCAGAGGGCCACCACTGGGGATCGGATGGGAGAACGTGTGGAGTTGCTCGCTGTCCGCATCGGGTTCGGCGTGGATGTTTATCGAGCTGTCAACGGCGCTGGCCACGGTGGCGACGTCGACGGTCTCGTCGAAGGCCGCGGTCTGGACGTCGATGGTGCCGAGTGACGGCGGCACTCGGACCTCGGTGGTGGGGGGAATCGTCGACGCGGTGATCACCGGGCGCTCGCCAGCGCATGCCGAAGCAAGCATGATCAGCGCCATTGCGCCCCAAAGCAGGCGGAAGAGCCTCATTGGTTCATCACCAGCAACACAGGCGACACAGACAACATAAGCAACACAGGCATCAAATCGGAGAGTACCGTCTCGAAATCCCTTAGGACACCCCGGGTTTCTAGGAGCGGTCCCGGGGGTTGATGTCTTCGAGTTCGGTCTTTGCCGTCTCCGGATAGAACAGCGCGATGAGGACCAACAGGACCACCGGACCGGCGCTTACCGCCACAAACGCAGGACCGAACGATCCCCAGCGATCCTTGAGGAAGCCCACGGCTATGAGACCTATGGCGCTTCCCACCACGCTTACCACCGTGATGATGCCGTTCATGCGACCCCGCTCACGGGTGCTGAACAGCTCGGGCCCGTACACACCCAGGGCCGGAACCGCCATGGCGCCGATCACACTGCCGAGGCCGGCGAACACCCAGATGGACGCACCGGTCAGGGCGTAGCTGAGCGCCGTGAAGAGCACCCCACCAACAATGGCGACCGATGCGATAATACGCCGACCATAAAGGTCGGCCAGCTTGCCCGCCGCAAAGACGCCGATGCCGATGGGCGTGTTGGTGACGAACTGGAAGATCGAGATCTCGCCGGGGTTGAACCCCAGCTCATCTTTGAGAAAATCGACCCGAAAGTTCGATGCCGGGGTGCTGAAGATGGTGAAGAAGAACCCTCCGATGGCCAGCATGGCGAGGCGTTGGTAGGCCAGCTTTCGTTGGGCGTCGGTTGGTCCCTGCGCCGGGTCGGAGCGTTCGAATCGTTTGGTCTCGGGCAGCTGCCGGCCGGCCATGGAGATCAACGGAATGAACACCAGCGGGATCACATAGATCACTCGCCAGCCGCCGCTTTCGGCGCCCACAAAGGGCAGCACCCAGAGCACCATTCCTGACCCGAGCCCGGCGAGCATGGCCATGATGCTGATTCCATAGGCGCGAGATCCTGCCGGAAGCTCTTCGGCGGCGACGATGCCGATGAGGATGCCGAGTGATGTCGAGATGGCCCGCGCCGACCCTTGGCTGAGCGCCAGCCACCAGATACCCGGCACCAGCGCACCGGTGGCGGTGAGCATCGCAGCAAGCATCGCCGAGCCGAGCAGAAGCATGCGCCGTCCTCTTCGGTCGGCGAGAGTGGTGACCACCAGTGAGATGAGCACGCCCGCGCGGACAAGCGCCGTGGCTGACCCTTGCGTGGCCTCGGATATCGCGAACTCATCGGACGCAAACGAGATCGTCTGCGAAAGGACCGAGCCCATATAGCCAGCAAAAACCGACAGGGTGCACAGAATGGTGAGGACACGGGCGGCTCGGGTGTCGAGCCGCTGGGGCGGCGCCCACCATGGTTGGCCCCCGCCCGGCCGCCGTCGGGCGATCGACCACTTGATGGGGTAGTGGGTGGCGAAGCGCCAGAACGGCACGGCTTCGCGGTAGGTGAAGGTCTCGGTGACGCGAAAGTGTGACTCGCCATCGGCCTCGACGTCGAGCGTGCGTTGGTAGGTCTCGAACGGACCTTCGAGAAGGTCGAAACGCGAGGCGGAGGTGCCGTCCGCACTCTCGCCGACACTCTCGTCCACGCTCTCGCTCACCAGATCGTCGCGCGGGACACGAAGCTCGGCCAAGCCTGCGGCGTCAACCCGATGGTCGACCCGAACAGTGGTCATGTGCCATGCCTGTTGGAAGAAGGCCCTGTCGGAAAACGGGTCGACGAACAGCCATACTTGTGAGGTGATTGACGACGGCTATTCATCGTTCCGGGTTCGCAAGTCAGGGCCACTTTCGGGAACTGTACAGATCCACGGCGCGAAGAACTCAGTGCTCAAGCTGATGGCCGCAACCTTGCTCGCCGAAGGTACGTATCGCATCGACAACGTTCCCGATATCACCGATGTGTACACGATGGGCGAGTTGTTGTCCTCGATGGGGCTCACGGTCACCCACGGGACTGGCACGGTCGACATCGTATGCCCCGCCGAGTGCTCAACGGTGGCCCCCTACGAGATCGTCGGCCGAATTCGCGCATCGATCGTGGTGCTGGGACCGCTGCTGGCCCGCTTTGGTGAAGCGACCGTCGCATTGCCGGGCGGCGACAACTTCGGGTCGCGGCCCATCGATATGCACCTTCTGGGTCTTGAGGCGATGGGCGCAGAGTTCGAAACCGAACACGGCAACGTCATCGGCCGGGTCGACAACCTGGTGGGCGCCGACATCCTGCTCGACTTCCCAAGCGTCGGCGCTACCGAAAATCTCATGATGGCTGCCGTGCGGGCCAAGGGCACCACGGTCATCGACAACGTGGCGCGCGAGCCCGAGATCAGCGATCTGGCGGCGATGCTCAACAAGATGGGTGCCAACATCAGCGGAGCTGGCACCTCGACGCTCACCATCGAAGGGGTCGACCAGCTCCAATCGGTCGACCACACGGTGGTCTCCGACCGGCTGGAGTCGGCCACCTACCTGGCTGCGCTGGCATCGGCACACGGTGAGATCCGTCTCGACGGCGCCCGTGCCCACCATATGGAGATGTTGCTGGCCAAGCTTCGCTCGATGGGAATGACCATCACACCTGACGATGAGGGAATCACTGCGGTGGTCCCAAGTCGTCTCAAATCGGTCGACGTGTCGACCTTGCCGTATCCCGGAGTCGCCACCGACTACAAGCCGTTGTTGGTGGCCATGCTCACGCTCTCCGATGGGGTCGGTATCGTCACCGAGAACCTCTACGCCGGTCGGTTCGCTTACGTCAGCGAACTCACGCGCATGGGTGCCAGTATTCGCATCGACGGCCATCACGCGGTGGTCAAAGGAAGCGAGCAGCTATCGGGCGCCCCCGTGAAGGCCCACGATATTCGGGCCGGGGCCTGCCTGATGGTGGCCGCCCTTTCGGCCGATGGCGAGACGGTTATCGCTGACGCGCATCACATCGATCGGGGCTATACCGACTTTGTCAGCAAACTTCAGGGGCTCGGGGTGGCCATCGAGCGTGAATCGGTCGATCGTCGGCGTTAGCCCTGGCTCTTGGTTTCTTTCTTCACTGGTGGAGCCTGTCCGTCGGCATCTGCATTGAGCGCGTTGGCCCGCCGATTGGCTAACCAGAGCAGTCCGCCGACAATGAGCAGAGGCCCGGCAATCCACAAAAATTCGTCCCAACCGCCCTGGTGGGCGAGAACTTGGGCAAGAGCGCGAACCGGCATTGGAAGAAAGCATACTTGTTCGGCGTTTCCTCAAAGAGGCCGAAGTGCGACAATAGGGTGCGACAACAGAACGAGTCCATGAGAGAACAAGTCGAAAAAGTCATCCAGGTCATCCGACCCGCCATCCAGGCCGACAAGGGCGATATCGCCCTGCGCGACGTCGATCTCGATACCGGGCAGGTCTACGTCGAACTCTTCGGGGCCTGTGTCACCTGTCCCGCGTCGACCCAGACCCTCAAGGCCGGCGTCGAGCGGATCCTCAAAGATCGTGTCGAGGGTGTCACCGAGGTCATCCAGGTCGGTATCCCCGAGTCGGTGCTTGAGGACGATCTTCCGCCTCACGGCGAGTCCGCTCCCGGGGCTGATCCCAAGGTGAGCCCCATTGCCGATACCTCGATTCCCGAGACCGCCGTATCTCTCTGAGCAGGCGATTCCGGGCTGAGCCGAGTCCGCTAGCCGCGGCCTGAAAGATAGAATCTTCCTGTGTCAGACACCGAGCCATCGACATCGTGCTACCGCCACGACGACCGTACCGCAGGCGTCAGCTGCCAACGGTGCGGGCGCCCAATATGCGCGTCGTGCATGAACACCGCCTCCGTCGGCTTCCATTGTCCCGAATGTCTCAAGGGCGACAAGCAGCAGGTTCTCAGCCGCTCGAACAACTTCGGCCAGAGCCTGAAGACCCCCATCGTCACCGGGCTCATCATCATCAATGCGCTGATCTTTCTGGTGGAGTCGGGCGGCAACAACACCCTCCGCCGCGACTTCTTTGTGCGGGCCTTCGAGGTTGATGTCAACGGCGAGTGGTACCGCATCATCACCAGCGGATTTCTGCACTCCGGACTCATTCACGTCGGCTTCAACATGTACCTGCTGTACGCGATTGGTTCGCAGCTCGAGAAACGCTATGGCTGGATGACCTTCGTCGGGTTGTATCTGGCGGGGTTGATCGGTGGTTCGCTCGGGGTGTTCCTAGTCGAACCGACGTCTGCTGCTGTTGGTGCCTCGGGAGCGGTGTTTGCGCTCATGGGCTTCCTCGTGGTCATTCAATGGAAGAACGGCATCAACGTGATGCAATCAGGTGTCGGGCGCCTGGTGCTGTTCAACATCGTGTTCAGTTTCTTCCCCGGTATCTCCCTCGGCGGTCACGTCGGCGGTCTGGTCACCGGCGTCATCGCGGCGTTCATCGTCACCGACGTGCTGCCCAACATCACGCCCAAGGAATCCAAGCCGGTTACTGCCGCAGCGATGTTCGCCTAGCCGCAGCCCTCGCGGCAGCAACAATCCCAGCAGCAGCCAGAGCAGCAGGAATGTTCTAAGAAGCGTTCTACCTGGTCGCTCTCGTCGCTGCGCTCCTTCGCTCTACGCTTCGCTATGTCCCGTCAGCTCCAACCTCGGCCTCCGCTGGCGCTACGGCACGACTCCAAGCGCTAGGCCCAGGCACCATCTCTTATCATTGGGGGAGCGCGCAAAACTCAACAAAGTGTCTGACACTTTGTTGAGTTTGGTGAGAGCGGTTGGGGTCGTCCGGAGCGGGCGGAGGGCGACACGAGGGCTGTGGGACATAGCGAAGCGCAGAGAGAGCGAGCTCGCGAGCGAACGACCTAAATGATCGGCCAGGGGTAGCGGTGGCCTGTGTGGTCTATGGGGAACTCGCCGTCGATGAGGAGGTTTCGGCCTCGGGCCTGCATCGATTCTCGTTCGAAGGGGTCGAGGAGCTTCATCAGCGATTCGGGAAGGTCGTTGTCGAGGAATTCTTCGAGGTCGACCACGATTTCTGACGGCAGTGATTCGCCGGCGAACTCCCAGATCACGGTGCGGAGTTTGAACTCGGCGTGGAACGCCAGCCCGTTGTCGATTGCCCAAATCCTGCCGTCGTTGCCGATGAGGCAGTGACCGCTCTTGCGGTCGGTGTTGTTGGCCAGGATGTCGAAGGCACAGATCTGCTTAAACACCTCGTCGTGGTCGTGGTTGGCCTCGACCAGAGTGAGGTAGTGCTGGGAGAAATCCGAAGGCATGAAGAGCTGCAGCGACCCGATTCCCATCGGACCGTCGCGCAGCACGGTGGGGGGAACGATGCCCCAGCCGAGGTGTTCGGACAGCTCAAACGCCGCGACTTCGCGCTTGTAGAGGCCATCGGGAAAGTCCCAGAGCGGGCGCTCGCCCCGGTGCGGCTTGTAGATGGCCTGGGCCAGGAGGTCGCGGTGGGTGATATCGACCAGGAAGGTCATGTTGGAGCTGTAAGGCATCCGACCCTTGACCTCGATGTCGCCGCCACGAAGCAGTTGTGTGGCACGACTTGTGGGGATGTGTTCGCGTTCGATGAACGGGCTTTCGTCGGACTCGGTCATGGGCAGGGGTCAGTTGTAGCAGGGACAGAAGTTGTCCGTGGGTTCCCAGGGGCGCCCACAGTAAGGACACGGTGGTCGCCCGGCGTCCACCAGTTCTCGGGCCTGGGTGATGAACGCGCTGGCTTGGCCACGATCGATCGCAAAGCGAAGGGTTGCCGGCCGGTCCTCGTCGTCCTCGGGTTGGTCCTCGTCGCCGTCATCGAACTCCTCGGCGATCAGCACGAAGTGATCGAGATCGGTCTTGAACTCAACACCCATGGCGCCCACCGCCCACTCGGCAACCACCGGCTCCATGAGGTCCTGAGGATCGGGCACGCTGCGCACATCGACCGGAGGGAGGTCGCCGAGCATGTCGGCCAGGTACTCGGCCAGAGCCTTCATCTGCTGCTTCTCGAGCTTGAAGGCGACAACCGAGCCGGCATCGCTCACCTGGAAATAGAACACGCGTTGTCCACGCGGGCCAACGGTTCCGGCGGCAAACGCCGCCACCTCACCAAAGTGAAAGGAAGGGTTCGTCACAGCGCCGACTACGACAGACCCAGCGAGAGGTCGTCGCCGGTGGAGTTGACGGTGAGTACGGCCGGGCCTTCAGCCCCGTAGAAGATCGCTGTGATGGAGCAGGGAGACACAACAATGCGCTGGAAGAGGTCCAGGTGGGTGCCCATCGCGTCGGCGATCGCAGCCTTGATGGTGTCGGCGTGGGAGACCGCGACGATCGTTTCGCCCGGATGTTTGGCCACGAGCTTGTGAAGGGTGCCGACCATTCGGGTCTGCATCTCCGGGAACGACTCGCCCTTCGGGAATCGAAAGCTGCTGGGGTACCGTTGCACGGCTTTCCACTCGGGCAGTTTGCGGAGTTCGCTGAGCTTTCGGCCGGTCCACTGTCCGAAGTCGCACTCGATGAGTCCGGCCTCGGTACGAACCTTTCGTTTCAGGGCCTTGGCGATAGGGGCGGCGGTTTCCTGGGTGCGTTCCATCGGCGACGCGTAGACGGCGGTGGCCCGGTCTAGCGACTTGATGCGAGCGGCTGCGCGCTCGGCCTGCTCGATGCCGAGCTCGGCCAGGTGGAGGTTGGGGGCTCGGCCAGGCAGTTTGTCGCCGGTAGTCGGAGTTTTGCCGTGCCGAACCAGAAGCACCACGGTTGGTTTTGGGGACTCGTGTTTTGCTGCCATGTGCTGCCAACGGTAGTCATCTGAGCGGCTTCTGCACATCTCATCGGCAGGAACTTGGAGATGCGGCAGGTTCTTCGTCCGGCAGAGGTGGCCGGTACGATCTCGGAGTGAAATCCCTCCAACTGGTCGAGAAAGCGGTGAGCGACTGTCGGGCGTGCCCTCGGTTGGTCGAATGGCGTGAACAGGTCGCCCGCGAGAAGCGAGCCGCCTACCGGGATGACACGTACTGGGGAAGGGGGGTGCCAGGCTTCGGCGACCCTGCGGCGCATTTGTTGGTGGTGGGTTTGGCGCCGGCCGCCCACGGAGCGAATCGTACTGGGCGCATGTTCACCGGCGACCGCTCGGGCGACTGGCTGTACCGGGGTCTTTACCGCGCCGGGTATGCCAATCAAGCCGAGTCGACATCGCTGGACGACGGGCTACAGCTCACGGGGGCGTTCATCACCTCGCCCGTCAAG
>CAZGVQ010000052.1:0-11832 GCA_964529355.1 uncultured Acidimicrobiales bacterium | reverse complement strand
GCGCACCTCGTATCCCAACTCGAGCATCCGTTTGGCGAAGGCAATGCCATGCTCGCCCTCGCGCATCGCGACCAGTCGCAGCACCTTCTGAAGTTTCTTGTCCTTCGTGGTGTCGGCCCAGGTGGTGAACACGGGCGCTGCGGCGGTCTCGGCCACCGACAGCGTGTTCAACAATCCCAAGAAGCTCGGCTTGGTAGTCTTCGTCGCACTCTTTGCCATATCAGAGTGTGCCGCACCTCAAACCAAAGTGAATAATGAGCCTGGGAACACTATTCACTTTTGGTCTTGGGGTAGATGATCTTTATGAGGGCCACACCCACTGCTACCGCGACGACTTGGGCCACGATGAATAGCGGGGCTGATCCGGGTTCGATTCCTGCGAAGGTGTCGCTGAAGGTCCGGGCAATCGTGACCGCTGGGTTCGCGAAGCTGGTGGACGAGGTGAAGTAGTAGGCGCCGGCGATGTATCCCGAAACCGAAAAGGCCGCCATCTCTGGTCTTCCGGAACGGACCACGCCGTAGATCACCAGCAACAGTCCGAGGGTGGCCACTCCTTCGGCAAACACCAGGTTGCCGCTGGACCGATCCTTGGTGGACCACTCCACAATCGGCAGATCGAACATGATGTTCGCCGCCATGACACCAACGATGCCGCCAAGTATCTGGACGACGATGTAGCCGATAGCGGTCGGCGTATCGATGCCGCCGAGAATCCGTTCGGTCAACGTGACGGCTGGATTGAAGTGCGCTCCCGAGGCCGGCCCCAGCGCCAGGATGAGCGCCAGCAGCACCCCGGCCGTGGCCAATGCGTTCTGGAGCAGTTGCAGCCCGACATCGTCGGTGAGGTTCTCGGCCATGATGCCCGAGCCCACCACACCGGCCAGCAAAAACGCCGTGCCGAAGAACTCGGCCGTGAGCTTTTGGAGCATCCGCCAATCGTACTCATCGGGCGGCAACCCGCTCGGGGTTAGAGGGTTATGACTACTGCGGTGTCGGTGCCGCTGCCTTTGCCGATGAGCTTGGCGATCTTGCCGACCATGGTGATGCCGGTGTATTGGATGCCGTACTTCTTCTTCACGATGCCCGCGATGCGGTCGAAGTCAGCACCCGTAGCGGTGACGGCTGTGCCTTCCACTTCCTCGCTCCCGGCGGTCACCACTCCCTTGGCGTCGCTTGGCTGAAGCATGACCTTGGGGTTGTTGTTGAGTCGCTTCACTTTGTAGCTCGACGATGAGGTGGTGAATCCCACGGTGCCATCGCCGAGGTCGGCGATCCAGACCGGAAGCGACTTGGGTGTCCCGTCCTTCTTAAAGGTGGTGAACGCTACGTACTTCTCGGATGCAATCGGGTGCGCCATAAGGGCGAACCTAGCCAGCAGGCGCGGCGGAAGCCAGTGCGTTACGCCGACGGACCATCGGTGGGTCCGCCCGCGAATGCCTGAGCCTTCTCGAGCCAGTCGCGGGCGTCGGCGCCCACCACCGTGAGCTGGGTCGCGTCCACATGTCGGCGCTGGGTCACCACCATCACAAAGTCCTCGGCAGACCCCGTCACCGACTGCTCGGCAGCGTCGTCGCCAAACGTCCAGGTTGCGCCCGACGGAGAGGTGAGCTCCACCCGTACCGGCGATTCGGGAGCCTCCAGGCCTCGATTGATGTAGGACCATCCGCGCGTGATGAACCCAAGCTGCGCGATGTGTTTGAGCCGATCGCTCGGAGCGCGACTCGCGCCGACGGTGTCGACGATGTCCTGGCCATGCGCCCAGGTCTCCATGAGACGCGCAGTGAGAAATGACTTCGACCCCATCGACGGGCCATACCAGGCCACCCGGGTGTCGTTCGCGAGGGTGGCCGCCGCGTCGGCCAGAATTTCCCGGTTCGCTCGCCACGCTTCGAGGAGTTCGGGCGGCGTCATTGCCCGGTAGGCGCCAAGCGAAAAGTTGTCGGCCTCCTCGGGCGTACCCGAGATCGAGCCGAGGGCATCGCTCAGCCCAGCGGTGAAACCGTCGGGGTCGACGATGGCCTGGGCCGCGGTTCCGTCGAAGTAGGCGAGGTGGCCGATCTGATCGGCGACACTCCAGCGGGGACTCGGGGTGGCCAACCCCCACTGCTCGGCGGTGAGCGAAGACACGACGGAGTCGAGCCCGTCCTGCTCAGCCAAAAGGTCAGCCCGAACCTCGGTGATATCCATGACGAGCAACGTAGTGTTCGTTTCGACCTAGCCGAAAATTGCCGAAATGCCCGGTGCGAAAACGCAACAAGCCGCCGACCCGAGGGCCAGCGGCTCGATGAACGAAAGCTTCACCCCGAAGGGCGAAGCCAGGATTCAGAGGGGACGAACGTTTTGGGCTTCTTCGCCCTTGCGGCCTGGGGCCACATCGAACTCAACCTGCTGACCTTCGTCGAGGGTCTTGTAACCGTCCCCCTGGATGTTGGAAAAGTGGACGAACACGTCGTCCTGACCTTCACGTGAGATAAAGCCGAAGCCCTTCTCTGCGTTAAAGAACTTTACTGTTCCGGTTTCTGCCATTGCATTCTCTCTTCACTGCTGAGCTGATCTTGTACCAGCTGCCTCTACGCTACTCGTCCAGTTGACTTGTGGGGCGCGCGGACCGTGTTGAAGCGTGAACTTGTCACGAATATTGGCTGAATTGCAGTGATCGGGGCCGAAAGCGTCACTAACAATTTCGGTGGTCTGCTGCAACAATTCCGGTCGATATCGGCGATTACTTCTTGCAGATCACCGAACTGCCGTGCCCAAACATGCCGTAATTGATGGACAAACCGACGTTCGCGCCCTCGACCTGACGGCCGCCAGCCTGGTTGCGCAACTGCCACGTGAGCTCGCAAACCTGGGCGATCGCCTGGGCCGGGATGGCCTCGCCAAAGGCTCCGAGACCGCCCGAAGGATTCACCGGAATCCGACCGCCGATGGTGGTGTCACCGGCGTGCAGAATCTTGGTGGCCTCGCCTTCGGCACAGAGCCCGAGGTACTCGTACCAATCGAGTTCATAGGCCGAGCTGAGGTCGTACACCTCGGCGAAATCGAGATCGTCGGGACCGACGCCGGCTTCGTCGTAGGCGGTCTGGGCGATGTCGCGCTTGAAGGTGTGCTCGCTGTCGCCAGCCGCGTTCCAGGAGTCCGACGCGAGGTACGGCATGTCGACCACCGCGTTGGGGTAGGTGGGTCCAACGGTGGAGATTCCGGCCACGCGCACCGGGTCGGCAATGCCCCGGGATTTCGCGTAGTCCATGCTCGAAACCACCAGCGCCGCGCCGCCATCGGAGGTCGCGCAGATCTCGAGCAGTCGAAGCGGGTCGGCAACCACCGGTGAGTTCTCGACATCGGTGACGCCGAACTCCTTGGGGTATCGAGCGTTGGGGTTATGGACGCCGTGGCGCGAGTTCTTGGCTTTCACCGATGCGAAGTCGTGCGGTGTGTCGCCGTACAGCTCCATCCGCCGGCGCGCGTAGAGGGCGAAGTACACCGGGTTGGTCACACCGACCATCCGGAACCGCAGCCAGTCCGGGTCGTCGGGGCGTTCGTCGTCGCCAACCGGCGCGAAGAATCCCTTGGGGGTGGTGTCGGCACCGACCACGAGGGCGACATCGCAGACCCCGGCCAGAATCTGAGCTCGAGCGATCGACAAGGCTGTTGCTCCGGACGCGCAGGCCGCGTAGCTGGAGGAAAGCTGGGCCCCTTGAAACCCGAGCGCGTTGGCAAAGGTGGAACCCGACACCCAACCGGGGTAACCATTGCGCACCGTATTGGCGCCCGAAACCAGGCCGATGTCTTCCCATGGCACATCGGCGTCGGCGAGAGCGTCACGCGCCGCCTTCGCTCCGTACTCCACGAAGTTTCGGCCCCACTTGCCCCACGGATGCATTCCGACGCCGAGGATTGCGATGTCTTCCATTAGTTCTGCTCACGATCGTTGGAGTCACTGGCTTTTGCGTTCTCGGGTTCCCACTTCCACACCATGTACTGGTGGTCATCATCTTCGTAGAGCACGTCGATGATCATGCGCACCCGCATGCCCACGTGGAGATCTTCGACCGTGAGGCCGGGCGCCATCTGGCCGAGCACCACGAGTTTCTCGTCATCGAGTTCGACTGCGGCGATGACGATGGGAACGAACGGTTCGGTGGTGACCTTGAAGGGAGGTGGCGGTGGGTAGCTGCTGGTGGTGAAGGACCAGACCGTACCGGTGTTGCTCAGCAGTACCTCTTCGCGCTCGGACTCACCGATCAGGGCGGGGTCGTTCCCGCCCATGTTCTTGGGAAAGAAGTAGCTGTCGTTGGCCTGCCCCTTCCCTCCGATGAGGTGCGGGTCGTCACCCATGGTGAACAATCCCTCGGCGGCCGGTACCTGAGTTTTCGTCAAAGGACGCTCCCTAGCGATTCGGTGCGCTTTCGGGCGCACCGCCAGATTATCGGCCGCCTACCGGACTTCCGAATCTCAACGCCCCTGATGATCGAGATACGCCAGTGCGCCGTGGGCAGCCCAGGCTGCAGAGCTGAAGCAGGCCTGAAGCAGGTACCCGCCGGTGGGTGCCTCCCAGTCGAGCATCTCACCTGCCACAAAGACCCCCGGGTGCGCCTTGATCATGAAGTGATGGTCGAGGTCATCGAACGTCACGCCGCCGGCACTCGAAATCGCCCGATCGATCGGCATCATTGCCGGGCCGGTGACCGGCACGGCCTTCATGAGTTCAGCCATCGCGCTCGGATCGGGTGGCAGCTGGTTGGCCGTGATGTCGCGAAGTACCGCAACGGCTGCGGGCGCCACCTTGGCCCGACGCAGCCACGTGGCAGCCGAGTCCTTGTCCCTCCGAGCCTTGGACAATCTCGTGAAAAGCGCATCGAGTTGGATATCGGGCTGCAGATCGATATTGAGCGTCCATTGGCCAGCGCGCTCGACCATGGATCGCAACGCCGAGCTATGGGCGTACACCGGCCCACCTTCGAGCCCGCTGCGGGTGATCATGGCGTCGCCGCGGACGCTCACACCATCGACGGTGATTGCGATGTTCTTCAACGGCTCCCCGGCGAACCGCTCGGAAAGGGTGTCGGTCCACTCGGTCTGCACGCCACAATTCGCCGCGGCCAATGGTTCGACGCCCACGCCGGCACCGGTGAGAGTCTCGACCCACGACCCGTCGGTGCTCACGCGGGGCCAGCTGGCCCCGCCAAGTGCCAACACCACTACGTCGCTACCGACATCGACCGACTCGCCGTTGGCCTCAAAGGTCATCGTCACCGGCGCATCGCCCTGGGCCGACGCCCAGCCCGTCCATCGGTGGCCGGTTCGGACGGCCACCCCCTGAGAGGCCAGGCGACGCAGCCACGCCCGGAGTAGCGGCGTGGCCTTGAACGACTCGGGAAAGACCCGACCACTCGATCCGACAAAGGTCGGCTCGTCGAGTTCCTGGCACCACTCCCGCAGAGCCTGTGGCGGAAAGAAGCGAAGGGCAGGCTCGAGCACCTGCGTGCGCGGGCCGTAGCGGCTGAGCAACGTTTCGAAGGGCTCCGAGTGCGTGATGTTCAACCCACCACGACCAGCCAACAGGAACTTTCGACCAAGCGACGCCCGAAATTCGAAGATGGTTACCTCAAGCCCGGCACCCGCAAGAACCTCGGCCGCATACAGCCCTGCGGGGCCGCCGCCGACCACGGTTGCCCGGCGCGCGGGCTGCACTAGGTCGGGCCGCCCGAAGAATCAGAAACAGGCGCGGAGAACTCGAGCCCGACGGAAGAACCCTCGTTCCGCCACTGTTCGAGCAGGCCGAAGAACGCTACCGAACCCAGGCCGTACGACGTGTTCTCGGGAACGTTGTCGCCGGGCCGGCCTTCGTTGTTGTAGTAACCGGGCGTGCAGCTCTCAAGGAACTGCTGCCGGTCGCGCGCCGAGTCGATGATGGTTTGCACCCAGTCGGCCTCGCCGGCGCTGGTCGCCTCAACAACCGTCGCGCCGCGCTCGGCGGCGTCGGCAAGGATGTGCGAGACGTGGCGAGCGAGTTCGTCGAGCATGTGCGGATAGTTCACGGTGAAGCCACCCTGCATGTGGCTGAAGATGTAGCAGTTCGGAAACCCATTGCTATGCATGCCGTGCAGCGTTGCCACACCGTCCTCCCACTTCGCGGTGAGCGTCTGACCGTCCCGGCCGACGATCTCATAGCCGGCCCGCCGCGAGTAGCCAGTCCCGACCTCGAAGCCGGTCGCAAAGATGATGCAGTCGACCTCGTACTCCGCACCGTTGGCCACCACACCGGTTGCGGTGATGCGATCGACACCTCTCCCGTCGGTGTCGATGAGGGTGACGTTGGGAAGGTTGAAGGTCTGCAGGTACTCATCGTGGAAGCACGGTCGCTTGCAGAACTGCCGGTAGTACGGCTTCAGCGATTCGGCCACGCCCGGGTCGGCCACGATCTCCTCGGCGCGGGCCCGGATTTCGTTCATCTTCTGCATGTCCGCGAGTTCGAGCATTGCCTCGATACCCCCATCGCCCGTGGCTGCTCCTTCGCGGAAGAGGGCCATCATCTTGCCAATGATGTCGGTCCAGCCGTCGTCGACCAGATCGACCTCCTGGGGAATGCCGGTAACCAGGTTGTTGAAGTTCTCCATGCGCTCCTGGTGCCAGCCCGGCTCGAGCGAGGCCGCCCACTCGGGGTCGGTGGGCCGGTTGTCGCGACGGTCGACCGACGATGGGGTGCGTTGCAGCACGTACAACTGTTCGGCACCGGCGCCAAGGTGAGGCACGCACTGCACCGCGGTGGCACCGGTTCCGATGACGGCGATGCGCTTTCCGGTCAACCGATCGAGACCACCATCGGGACCGCCGCCGGTGTAGTCGTAATCCCACCGGCTCGTGTGGAAGGTGTGCCCGGTGAAATCGCCGACGCCCTCGATGCCCGGCAGCTTCGGTCGATGCAGCGGACCGTTGGCCATCACGACATGGCGAGCCACCATGGCATCGCCGCGGTTGGTGGAGATGATCCACCGCGACCGGGTATCGTCCCAGCGCAGTTCGGTGACCTCGGTTTGAAAACACGCGTTGTCGTAGAGCTGGTAGTGCTGGCCGATGGCCTGACAGTGAGCCAGGATCTCGCGGGCCTTCACATACTTCTCTGTAGGGATGACACCGAGTTCCTCGAGCAGCGGGAGGTACACGTAGGACTCGACATCGCACATGGCGCCCGGGTAGCGGTTCCAGTACCAGGTGCCACCGAAGTCGCCGCCCTTTTCGATGATGCGGATGTCGGCGGCCTCATGAACCCCGGCCTCACGAAGGCGTGCACCGGTCAGCAGGCCACCAAAACCACCGCCGATCACTGCGACCTCGACCTCGTCGGTCAACGGTTCGCGAACCAACTCCTCGACGAGGTACGGATCATCGACATAGGCCGCGAAATCGCCGACGACCTCGACGTACTGGTCATTGGCATCGAGTCGCAGTCGCTTGTCGCGCTCGATGCGGTACTTCTCGCGCAGCGCCGAGATTTCGGGATCCGGTGTTGTTTCCACCTGAACTGACTACGCGCCAGGTACCTCAATTGGCAAAATCTGATGTTACAAAAAAGGAGCGCCCACCAGGAAATATCGGCTTCAGATGACCATTTGGGCGCTGTGGCCCTCAAAATCGCCCATTTCGGCGACATGACAGCCGCGTGTCAATCAAAAGAACGATTGGACCGCGCGTGGCACGCTCGTTTTTCTACTTCTATAGTTTCGCACGCCTCAAAGTGGGGCAGTACTACATCGAGCTCGTCTGTAGTTCAACCGAATTTCGGTTGTGGCGAGCGAGGAGGGAAACACATGGGAAGAGCAACGTGGCTCAAACTGATTGCGGTGCTGTTTAGCGTCGCAATGATTGCCGCAGCGTGCGGTAGCGATGATGGCGGAGACGCCACCGGTGGCGATGACGCCAGCGATACTTCCGACGACGCATCTGGCGACGACTCCAGTGGAGACGACGACGGCGGCGATGACGCTGGCGACAGCGACGACGGTGGCGACGACGACACTGTCGACCTCACCCAGGGCGGCACCTTGGCCGCAGTACAGTCGGCTGGAACCCTCCAGTGCGGCGGTAACGACACCCTTCCAGGCTTCGGTATCGTCGACGCCGACGGTGGCTTCAGTGGCTTTGACATCGACTACTGCGCAGTTGTCGCAGCGGGCGTGCTCGGCGACGCAGAGGCCTACGAGGTAACGCCGCTGGTTGCAGCTCAGCGTTTCCCAACCCTGCAGTCCGGTGAAATCGACATTCTGATCCGTAACACCACCTGGACCGCATCGCGCGACGGTTCTGAGCAGGCCAACTTCCTGCACACCACCTTCTACGATGGCCAGGGCTTCATGGTCCGTGCAGACAGCGGAATCGGCGAACTCGCCGACGTTGCTGACGCATCGATCTGCGTACTTACCGGTACCACCACGCTGCTCAACCTCAACGCCGTACTCGGCGACCTTGGAATCCCCTTCACCCCGGTGGAGTTCGAGTCCAACGATGAGCTCAACCCGGCCTTCCAGGCTGGTCAGTGTGAGGTCTGGACCTCGGATGCTTCGCAGCTCGCTGCGTTCGCCGCCAACATGGACATCGATACCGCCATCCTTCCCGAGATCATCTCGAAGGAGCCGCTTGGTCCCGTGGTCGCCGATGGCGACACCGAATGGGCACAGGTAGTCAACTGGGCCGTCATGTCCACCGTGCAGGCTTGGGAGTGGGGCATCACCAGCGACAACGTCGATGACTTCCTCACCAGCGAAGACTCCAACATCCTCCGATTCCTCGGTGAGCCCATCGAGGATGGCGACGGAAACAGCGCGGTTGCTGAGGTTGGCCTCGGACTTGATCCCAAGTTCGCTTACAACATCATCAGCCAGGTCGGTAACTACGAGGAGATCTTCAACTCGAACCTCGGCCCCATCGGCCTCACCCTTGCCGGAAGCCCGAACGACCTGTGGACCAACGGTGGTCTCCAGTACGTTCCGCCATTCCGCTAAGTAACGACTGAAATCAAGTAGTCGGACGGGGCGGGCTGGATTTTCCAGCCCGCCCCTTCTACTTTCGACCAACACACCATTTGGTGGGTAGGCGCAGCCTCATCGTCGAGACGGCGCCTAGGGGGATAACGAAATGATCCGGTTTCTACTGCTGCTGCTCGGCCTCGCAGCAATCGGCACAGCCATCTATGTGGTTGGCCGCCTCATCTACGACATCTTCGCCATGTTTCGCGAACGGGCTGGACGCGACGAGGCTGACACCGCTGTCCTGTGGCGCGACGTCACCGCCATCGGCATCGTTGCCCAGATGGTGGCGCTGGCCGCCATCGTTGGCGCCGGGGCATTTCTCTGGCGGAACTTCCGCGACCGCACCGACGCAATCGGTCTGCGGCTGGGCTTCGACTTTCTCGATCAGCCCGGCGGTATCTCTATCGCCGACAACCCCCTGACCCCGGGAAGTTCGGTGGGCGACGCCATCGTCGCCGGCTTCTTCAATACGGTTCGGGTCATCCTCGTCGGCATCCCGGCGGCGCTCATCCTGGGCACGCTGGTCGGTGTCGCCCGATTCTCCTCCAACTGGATCCTTCGCAAGCTCGCCACCGGTTACACCGAGTTCTTCCGCAACATCCCCGTGCTGGTGGTCATCGTGTTCGTGTGGAGCGCGGTGTTCCTCAACGGATTCCCCACCTCGCAGGAGGCCTGGAAGCCGCTGGGCGAATGGTTCATCTTCAGCAACAACCGGTTCGCCATCCCCTCAATCATGGGCCAGGACAACTTCGGCGCCTACCGCTGGATCCTGTTGGCGGCCCTCATCATCGCTGGCGCCGTTGCGTACTGGCGAACCAAGGTCTTCGATAACACCGGCGCACCGCATCACCGCGTGCTGTGGGGCCTCGGAACCTTCTTCGGCATCGGACTCATTGCGTACTTCATCCTGGGCGGGCCGGTATCTCCGTCGAAACCGATGCTCGACGATCGCGGTCGGGTGTTCAGCGACGGGTTCCGTATTCAGATGCCCTACGCCGCTCTCACCGTGGCGCTCGTTATCTACACCGCAACCCATATCGCCGAGATCGTTCGGGGTTCGATCCTTGCGGTGCACAAAGGACAGGAGGAGGCCGCCAACGCCCTGGCCCTGTCCACCTTCCAGCGGTACCGATTCGTGGTGCTCCCCCAGGCCATGCGCGTGGCGTTTCCGCCACTCATCAGCCAGTTTCTCAACTTCTCGAAGAACAGCTCGCTGGCTATCGCCATCGGCTTCGCCGAGACCACCAACGTCATCAACAACCTGTTCGGCCAATCGCAACCGGCCCCTCAGCTCATCTTGATACTGGCGTTGCTCTACCTCACGTTGTCGCTGATCCTCTCGGCTATCGGCAACATCATCAACCGTCGACTTCAGATTGCAGGGAGGTAGTCATGGAACAAACTCCAGTACTTCCCGATGCGCCGGTAGCGCCAGCTGTCGACTCCACGCCGCCCAGCAGCAAGCTCACGCCGGGCGGCTGGCTCAAGAAGAACCTCTTCAGCAATGCGGTCAACAGCATCGTGACCTTTGTCGTCGGCGCCATCGCACTGGCATTGGCCTGGTTCGCTCTCAACTGGGTCATCAACGCCGACTTTGCGATCGTGCGGGCCAACCTGCGGATCTTCATGATCGGCCAGTTCCCGCGAGAAGAGCTCTGGCGTCCGTGGGCGTCGGCCTATGTACTCATTCTCGGCGCCGGCCTTACCACCGGCGCCATGGCTCGCAATGGGTACGAACTGGCCATCGCTCAGGAAGTTGAGGCCGAGAAGGAATCCTGGGTTCAGATGCTTCGTCGCTTCTGGCCCGTCATTCTGGTGATGATCTTCTTCGTGAGCTTTGCTCGCACGCTGCCTCCCTACATCGGGCTCGTTGCGGCATTCGCCCTCATCTTCGTGTCACGCGAGATCGGCTGGCGGCTGCCCGCTGTGGTTCGCTCCCGGTCGCTGTACATCGGCGCCGTGTTGTTCATCATCTCGATGCTCATCATCGCCGGCACGTCGCGGCTCGGCGGTTATGCGCTGGGTCTTGTGGCGTTCCTCTGGATGATGAACGAACTCAGCCGGGTCGAGAAGCTGCCCACGGGCATGACCGGCACCATCACACGGGTGGTCATCGCGCTCGTGGTTGCGGCAGTGGTGGCAATCATTCAGAACCTCATTCCCCACGACGGCTTCGGCTGGGAGGACTGGGGTGGCCTGCACATCTCGCTGTTCACTGCCGTCGTCGGCATCGCGCTGGGCATGCCCTTCGGCATTCTGCTGGCGCTTGGTCGTCGGTCGAAGTTGTCGGTGCTCAAGACCGCTTCGGTGATCTTCATCGAGTTCGTCCGCGGCGTGCCTCTCATCTCGCTGCTGTTGTTCTCGAACCTCATGCTGCCGCTGTTCCTCCCCATCGACTTTGAGCGTCCGGCCGACCTCACCCTGGCCATCGTGGTCATCACCGGCTTCAGTGCGGCCTACATCGCCGAGATCGTTCGCGGTGGCCTCCAGGCTGTGCCGAAGGGTCAGACCGAAGCAGCGCAGGCGTCGGGTATGTCGGCCGCGTCGGTCCAGCGCCTCATCGTGCTTCCGCAGGCGCTTCGAGCAGTCATCCCGGCCATGGTCGGCCAGTTCATCTCGCTGTTCAAAGACACCTCGCTGCTCTCGATCATCGGAATCCTCGAGTTTCTGCGGGTCTCCGATACCTCCAACGCTCAGCCCGACTTCGTCGGCCGAGGCTTGGCAAGTGTCACCTATCTGTTCGTCGCACTTGGCTACTGGGCCTTTGCATACACCATGTCCAAAGAGAGCCGCAGGCTCGAAG
>CAZGVQ010000051.1:0-11843 GCA_964529355.1 uncultured Acidimicrobiales bacterium | reverse complement strand
CCATGGATCTTCTCGCTCGCAGTTCACAGTTGGGGCCGTTGGGGGGCCGTTCGGGCCGGGGTGGGCTGTGGATAAGTATCTCAGTGTCGTTTGCGCCCGAGCGAGCCAGGGAACCGCATTAGTACGGGTTCCTTTCCCGACGGTTTGGCGTCTACGGTAGAAAGGCCGTCGCGCACGCCAGTTGAGAGAGATCGCAATGCGAAAAATGAAGGGTAAATGGGCCCAGGGAATCCAACCACGGAACTTCAAGTGGATCCTGAAAGAGAAGATGGCGGTCTGTGAAAGGCCCGGCGGTACCGGCAACAACCACCGCAAGGTGCGCCGCCAGGAAGAGATCATCTGGCTTCGCGAGAACGACTTCGACCAGATCGTTTCGCTCATCCCCACCACGGCAAATCTGCACAGCTACGACGAACTCAACATGCCGTGGCGCCATCTCCCGTTCACCGGTCCTGAGATCGGCCAGGAAGGTATCGCCACGCTGCACGGCGACATCGAGCGCATGATGAACCTCGACAGCCGCATCATCGTGCACCGCGAAGAACTCTCCGACCACGTCAGTGGGCTGATGGCCGGCTACTTCATCCACTCTGGGCTCGTCGACGAAACCCCGAAGGCCGTGGTCACCATCGAGCAGTTGCTCGAGCGTCAACTGGGTCCGCTCGGTCGAGAACTGGTGAATCTGGCGGCCAAGAACGCCGGCATCGAACCAACCGTCTAGCTGGAGACGCACGTGCTGGACATCATCGAACTTCGAGGGCTGAAGGTCATGGCGCTTTGCGGCGCACTGCCCGAGGAGCGGGTGCGGCGCCAGCCGTTTGAGTTCGACGTCGACGTGCACGCCGATATCTCCAAGGCGTGCAAAACCGATGAGCTCGATGACACCATCAACTACGGCGAGCTGACCGCCGCTATCCAGTCGGTGGCCGACGACGATCAATTCACTCTGCTCGAACGTTTCGCCGAACGTATCGCCGAGGTCGTGCTCGAGAACCCGCAGGCTGAAGCAGTCGATGTGGCCGTGCGGAAGCTTCGGCCCCCGGTTCCCGAGATGCTCGACACCAGCGGGGTTCGGATCCATCGAAGCAGGTCGTGAATTGAGCCGTCGTGCGTTCCTGGCTCTTGGATCGAACCTGGGCGATCGCCACGCGTACCTTCGACACGCGGTGGCTGACCTGCCCGACGTCGTAGCGGTATCGCCGTTGTATGAGACCGATCCGGTGGGCGGTCCCGAGCAGGATCTGTTTCTCAATATCGTGGTCGAGCTGCAAACCACATTGAGCGGCCATGAGCTTCTGGCGGTTTGCCGCGAGCGCGAGGCGGCGGCCGAACGGGTGCGGGTTGAGCGGTGGGGGCCTCGCACCCTCGACGTCGATGTGTTGTGGATCGACGGCGAAACCGTCGACGATCCGCCCGAGTTGCTGGTGCCGCATCCCCGCATGTTCGAACGGGCCTTCGTGATGGTGCCCTTGGCCGACCTTGCTCCCGATCTTCTCCCGCCCGACTGGGTGCACCCCGAGGACCAGCCGATTCGCCAACTCGGCCAGCTCTGATGCCTTCGGCACGGATCGTGGGTGTCGGTCGAGCGGGTGGGTCATTGGCTATTGCACTCGGCAGGGTTGGCTGGCAGGTCGACACGCTCGGCCGGGGCGACGACCACTCTCAGGCGGCCCAGGATGTCGACGTTTGCATCATTGCAACACCCGATACCGCGATCGCTGAGGTCGCCGAATCGATATCGCCCGGCGCCGCGGTCATCGCACATATGGCCGGCTCCCTCGGCACCGACGTGCTCGGCGCTCACGAGGACCGTGCAGCGCTGCATCCGCTCATGTCGCTGCCCGACGCGCAGCGCGGGGCGGACCAGATGGTCGAGCGCGGTTGGTGGGCGGTTGCCGGTAGCTCCGATCGGGCAGCATCGATGGTCGAGTCGATGGTGGGCTCGCTAGGCGGCACACCCATCTCGGTGGCCGACGAGGACCGCGCCACCTACCACGCAGCTGCCGCAATCGCTTCCAACCACACCGTTGCGCTCCTGGGCCAGGTTGAGCGGGTGGCCGCAGCAGCAAACGTGCCGTTCGAAGCGTTCGTGCCGCTCATCCTCGGGTCGATCAACAACGTTGTCGCGATGGGCGCCAGCGCGGCGCTTACTGGCCCGGTGGCTCGTGGTGATGAAGCGACGCTCGATCGCCATCGAGATGCGCTCGACCCAAGCGAACTCGAACTGTACGAAGCCCTGGTCATCGCCGCCCGCAGGCTCTCGACGAGCAAAGGGAGCAACGAGTAGTCCATGCAGGTCATCACCACCATCGCCGAGCTACGCGAAACACTCAACGCCCATCGCGCGGCCGGCCAAAGCGTGGGGTTCGTTCCCACGATGGGCGCCCTTCACGACGGTCACCAGTCGCTCGTGCTTGCATCGGTTCCCGAGAACGACATCACCGTCGTTTCGATCTTTGTGAACCCGCTCCAGTTTGCGCCTGGCGAAGACCTCGAGGCCTACCCCCGTGACCTCGACGCCGATGTTGCGATCTGCGATGCGGCGGGCGCCGACTACGTGTTCGCTCCCAGCGTTGCGGAGATGTACCCCGAGCCCATCGAAACCACGGTCAGCCTTACCGGTGTGTCCGAACCGCTCGACGGCCAGTCGCGGCCTACTCACTTCTCAGGGGTCGCCACGGTCGTTACCAAACTCTTCTCCATCGTCGGGTCGTGTAGCGCGTACTTTGGCGAAAAGGACTTTCAGCAACTGGCCATCATCACCAAGATGTCCCTCGATCTTTCGCTCGATGTGCGGGTGGTGGGCTGCCCGATCCACCGGGAATCCGACGGGCTGGCCATGTCGTCGCGCAACATCTATCTGACCCCGGCCGAACGGGCCGAGGCGGTGGTACTCAACCAGGCACTCAGCAAAGCAGTCGCGGCGATCGACGACGGCGAGACCGACCCCGCTGAGGTGCAGAAGATCATGACCGACCACATCGCAACGGCCGAGACAGGCACGCTCGACTACGCCGAAGTGGTCGACGCCCGAACCTTGCTCACACCCGATGTTCTCGCCGGGGAGTTGCGGCTTCTGGTGGCCGTGCAATTCGGCAAGGCCCGACTCATCGACAACACCGGGTACCCCCGTTCGCTCCGCTAACCAACGGGGTTTTGGCTGCGCCAAAACATCCCACCTCGCCTGCCCCACGGGAGTGGTCAGACGTGACAACCTATAGGCCGTGAGTCGATTCCTTCATCCACCCGCGCACGACGTGCGCGACATCGTCCAGCGTGGCCTTGCCGAAGACCTGCATCCGTTTGGTGATCTTTCGGCGACGCTGCTGCCCGAGGATGCGGCAGCGACCGCCGAGTTTCGGGTGCGCGACAAAGGCCGCCTCGCCGGCACCGCCTGCGCAATCGAAACGTTCCGCCAGGTGGACGATTCGATCGACATGACTTGGACCGCATCGGAGGGCGATGCGGTCAACCCGGGCGACGTCATCGCTACGGTCGATGGTTCACTCGAATCGATCCTCATCGCCGAACGCACTGCGCTCAACCTGCTGGGTCACCTCTCGGGCATCGCGACCCGCGTGTCGAAGTTTGTCGATGCCGCAGACGGCGGTTGTCGGGTATGGGACACCCGCAAAACACTGCCAGGTATGCGCTCGCTCCAGAAGGCGGCTGTTCGGGCCGGTGGCGGCTTGAACCATCGCGGAAACCTGGCCGACTGGATCATGCTCAAGGACAACCACCTCATGGGCATGTCGATCACCGAAGGTGTAGGCCGGGCGCGCGACCGGTGGCCCGGACGTACCGTGCATGTCGAGTGCGACCGGCAGGAGCAGGTGCTTGAAGCCATTGCGGCGGGCGCCGATGCGCTGCTGCTCGACAACATGAGCCCCGATGAGGTCAAAGCCTGCGTGGCTCTGGTCGACCAAGGAACCGAGGGAAACCGCCGCCCGCTGGTTGAAGCTTCTGGCGGAATCACGCTCGAAACCATCGGCGACTACGCCCAGACCGGCGTCGACCTGGTGTCGAGCAGTTCCTTCATCATGTCGGCAACCGTGCTCGACATCGGTCTCGACATCGAGACCAGGTAACCGGAGTGCTTCTCACGATCGACGCGGGCAACACCCAAACCGTCCTGGGCCTGTACGACGACGGAGATTCTTACGACACCGATGAAGGCGCGGACCGCGGGCTTCTGCATCACTGGCGGGTCAAGACCGATCGCGACCGAACCGCCGATGAGATGGCGGCGCTCTTTCGCAACCTGCTCGACTCGGTCGATGTCGATTTCGAAACCGAGGTAACCGGGATCGCCGTGTCGTCGGGTGTACCGGTGGTCGCGAATGCGCTCACCTACATGGTCAGCCGGTATTTCGACTTCGACCCGGTGGTTATCGGGCCCGGGGTAAAGACCGGTATGCCGATTCTCTACGACAACCCCCGCGAGGTCGGTGCCGACCGGATCGCCAACGCCATCGGCGCGTTCGATCTGTACGGCGGCCCAACCGTGGTCGTCGACTTCGGAACCGGCAACAACTTCGACGTGGTGAGCGACAAAGGCGAGTTTGTCGGTGGCGCAATCGCCCCCGGCATCGAGATCAGCCTTGATGCACTCTTTGGACGGGCCGCGATGTTAGGTGCGGTGCCCCTGGTCGAGCCTCGAAGCGTGATCGGCAAGAACACGGTCGAGGCGCTCCAGTCGGGAGCGATCTACGGCTTCGCCAGCCAAATCGATGGCATGGTCAACCGGTTCCGCGATGAACTGGGTGATTGCACCGTGGTGGCCACCGGCGGTCTGGGCTACCTCATCGTTCCGGTGTCCGAAACCATCGAGCACTCCGAGCCCTTTCTTACGCTGCATGGCCTTCGGCTCGTGCACGCCAAAAACACGAACCAACAAGCCCAATAAGATCGACGCAGAACATGTCAGACATCCCTTATCGTTTCGAACCCACGGCTACGGCCGCGGCCATCCTTGCCGATCACGATGCTCTCGACGACGGCACCGAGTCGGGAGTCACCGTCACCATCGCCGGTCGCATGATGTTGCGCCGTGGCCAGGGCAAGTTGATCTTTGGGGTGCTCCAGGATGCAACTGGCCGCATCCAGCTTTTCGCGCCCGCCAAGACCACCCCCGAGTTCGAAGCCTTCGGCAATCTGAGCCTTGGCGACTGGATCGGTGTCACCGGCGAGGTCATGAAGACCAAGCGCGGCGAAGTGTCGGTGCGGGTCGACGAGTGGATCGTGCTGGCTCGCTGGCAGGGAGCGTTCCCCGACAAGTGGCATGGTGTCACCGACATCGACGTGCGCTACCGCCAGCGATATGTCGATCTGTGGGTCAACGACGAGTCGCGCGAGCGGCTCATCAACCGCAGTCGGGTTGTGTCGGGTGTCCGACGTCATCTCGACGAGCGGGGCTTCCTCGAGGTGGAGACGCCGATGCTGCATCCCATCGTGGGCGGCGCCACCGCGCGCCCGTTCACCACGCATCACAACGCGCTCGACACCGACCTCTTCCTGCGCATCGCCCCCGAGCTGTATCTGAAGCGTCTGGTGGTGGGTGGCATCGAGAAGGTCTTCGAGATCGGCCGAAACTTCCGCAACGAAGGCCTCTCCACACGGCACAATCCCGAGTTCACCATGATGGAGCTCTACTGGGCCTATGCCGACTACCAGGACTGCATGGTGCTGGTCG
Organism: uncultured Acidimicrobiales bacterium; assembly: GCA_964529355.1. Lineage (GTDB taxonomy): Bacteria > Actinomycetota > Acidimicrobiia > Acidimicrobiales > SHLQ01 > CALLQB01. The sequence continues at coordinate 6,151 of CAZGVQ010000051.1, read as the reverse complement.
AGGAGCTCGTGTCGACACTTGCGGTCGAGATCACGGGCTCAACCAAGGTCACCTTTGGCGACCGCGACGTCGAACTGGCTGCCCCATGGCGGCGCGCGACGATGGCCGAACTCATCGAAGAACACACCGGCGAGAAGGCCGATCTCAGCATGAGTCGCGACGAACTGGCGGCGATTGCCGTCAAGCACGACGTCGAGGTCAAGGACTATTTCGGCCCGGGCAAGATCATGCAGGAGATCTACGAGAAGACCTGCGAGACGAACCTGTGGGATCCGGTGTTTGTCACCGAGTACCCGTCCGAAGTGTCACCGCTTTCCCGTGAGCATCGCGACAAGCCCGGATACACCGAGCGATTCGAAGCGGTGGTTGCCGGTCGCGAACTCTGCAACGGCTTTACCGAGCTCATCGATCCGGTTGAACAGTTGGCACGTTTCGAGGCGCAAGCCGCCGAGAAGGAAGCGGGCGATACCGAAGCCATGGTGGTTGACCACGACTATGTACGCGCTCTCGAATACGGTTTACCGCCAACGGTTGGTCTCGGCATCGGGATGGACCGTCTCGCAATGCTGCTCACCGGTGCCACCACTATTCGCGACGTGATCCTGTTCCCCACGCTCCGGCCCGAGGCCGGAACAACGGATCAGCTGGATCAGCCAGATCAAGAAGAAGTAGAGGAAGAGTCTGAATGAACGAGGGCTCGATCACCAGAACGATCGAGCGCGTCGCCCGTGAGATAGGCGGGCGTACCTTCGCGCTCGTCGCTGGTTTCGCAGTATTCGTATGGGTGCAGGCCATCGTGAACCTGTCGCTCACCGCTGACGACTTGGCCCGCATTCTCCCCCCGCGCTCCGAAAGAGCCAACGGTCTTCGCCTTGGCCGATGGGTGCATTACTACGTCAACCAGATCGCGTTCGATATCCCGTACGCGCACGCATTCAGCGGCACGTTCATCACGGTTGGCTTCGCCACCCTGGCGTTGGTCATCGCCTACAAGGCTGGACTTCACAAGAAGCGGTTGCTGGTGTTGGTCTTCGGTGGCCTGGTTGTGGCCAACCCGATCATCGCCGAAGCCATCGTCTTCAAACTGCACCATCTACCGCTGGGCATCGGCATCTTCATGGCGGCACTCACCGCACTGCTTCTTCCGCATCTCGACGCCACCGAACGCACGCCGCGTATCCACCTCGTGGTGGCCGGGGCGGCGTTGGTGATCACCACTGCCTCCTATCAAGGCATCGTGCCGATGATGGTCACTGGCCTGCTGGGCGCTCAGATGATTCGCTACGTGCGCAGCGACGATCCCGACCGCCGGCCGCTCAGACTTCGGCCGATGCTCGAGATCATCGTCACCTTCATCTTGTCGGGCATCATCTACGTCATTTCCTTCCAGCTCACCCTGGCCTGGGGAAGCGATCGCGAATCCGGCTCAACCCGGTACAACCCTGAAGACACCCGCATCAGGTGGAGCTTCATCAAGCGCGAGATGGCGCGGCTCTATGACTTCTGGACCGACGCCACCTTCACCTATCCGCAGTGGACCAAACTGGTCTTCATCGCACTGGCGGTGGCCGCCGTCGTGGCCGGTGCGGTCCGGGTCGGGCGTTCGGTCAACGCCGGCGCACAACGGTTGGTGGGTCCCGCTTTCCTGCTGTTCGCGATGCTTGCGGTGCACATCATTCCGTTCATCATTCTCTTCGTCCGCGAAGAGCCGGTGACCCGCTACAACGTCATCATGGGCGTCTGCATGGTGCCGGCGGTCATTTTCGCCATGTTCTACGTGTCGGTCATCGAGCCTTCGCCCGACGGGTTCAAGCGGCTGTCCACGCAGTGGACCGTGGCCATCGTGGCGCTCGTGGTGTTCACGTTCGGACTGTCCATCAGCCGGAGCCTCACCGCTCTTGAGCTTGGACAGCAGCGCACGCTGTCGCTCGCAACGAGGGTCCTCGATCGCATCGAGCAGAACCCTGGCTATCAGACCCTCACCGCCGACACCCGTGCCCGCGAAGTTCCCATTGCCTTCATCGGCAACTTCACCCGCCCCGACGACCGGTTCCCGCTGCCTGAAGCAAACGATGGCTGGTTCACCGTCACCTCCTGCCAGGGTCCGCCGTGTCAGATCGAGCGACTGGCCGACAACCTCAGCCTGATCTCGCTCGATGGCACCCGATTCATGTGGACCAACCGGGGCCAGGCCGACATCGAGAACAACATCGAAGAGCTGGCCCCCGACATGCCCAACTGGCCAGCCCCCGGATCAGTAAAGGTCCTCAGAGGCACCGTGGTAGTAAAAGGCCCCCGAAGTTAAGTCCGCTCTCGACCTGACATTACGCGCTTGTTTTGCCGATACTTGGAGGGTGCGTGTTGCGATTACCGGTATGGGAGGACACCTTGGCACCGGTGTCGCGCTTGAACTCGACCAGCGTCCCGACGTCGAAGTCATGGGAATCGACATCGATCCGCCTCGTCGGTTCCTGCGAAACGCCACCTATCACCGCGTGCAACCCGAGGACCGGCGGAGAGCCAAGCAGCTCCTGCTCGAGTTCGCTCCCGACGCCATCATTCATCTGGGGGTGTACGAACCACATGCCCGGTCGAACCCCCAGGCCAGCCACGATCGATCGATCCTCGTTACCGAGGCGATTCTTGAAGCCGCAGCCGAGTTACCCCACCTGGCCAGCATCGTCGTCAGGTCGGGTCTGGAAGTGTACGGCCGACACCGCCGCTCGCAATTGCGCCCCGATGAAACCTGCGAGATACGACCCACCACCCGCTACGGGAAAACCCTCGCCGCAGTCGAAGAACTCTGCCGCGACTTCGAACGGCGAAGCGACGTACCGATCGCGCTGATCCGTTTCGCGCCAATCGTCGGCCCGCACATTCCGAGCCCGATCGGTCGATACCTGCGGCTACCGATCGTCCCGGTTGGGGTTTTGCCCGACCAACCCTTCTCGCTGCTGCATTCCGACGATGTCCCCGACTTCGTGCTGGCCGCTATGGACCAGCAGGCATCGGGGCCCTTCAACGCAGTGGCCGACGGCGCAGTCACCGGATCTCAAGCAGCTCGCATGGGCGGTCACCTACCCGTGCCCACCGTTGGGCCGGGCTGGGTTGTAGCCCGAGCTATCACCGGGGTGCTCGGTTCACCGCTGCCCGAGCATGGTCTCGAACTGCTGACCCGGGGCCGTACCGCGGATCCGAGCCTCGCCCGCGAAACGCTTGGTGTTCAGGCCTCCTATACAACAGCCGAAGTCATCAAAGACCTCCACGAATGGGCCCCCGTGAGCTACCTCGAACCGAATCAGGCCGCATGAGCGCCGAAGACGCCAGAGCGCGTATGGCCGCCGAACACGACACCGCGTCCGATGGTGGCGCCGATCCATCCTTTGGCGATCGTCTCCGTCGCCGCATGAGCGGAGAGTTCGACATCGACCCCTGGGGCTTCGATGAGCAACTGGCTCACCTCGCGACGAGCGCCAGCGCCATCCGCTGGTCGGTCGATGTGATCGGCGGGGCGCGGCTACCAGTCGAGGGTCCTGCATTGCTCGTGGTCCACCGGCGGATTGGCGTTTCTGAGCCTTCGGTTGTCGCCAAGGGTGTCCATCAGGTGACCGGGCGAGTCGTCCGGGTTGCGGGACTTCCGAGCATCCCGGTTGCCACGTCGATCTTCCGTCGGCTCGGTGCTGTTGATGGCAAACCGGCAGAAGTCACCGGGCTGTTGCGATCGGGCGAGATGGTGATGGTGCCACTGGGCTGGCAGCCGCTTCACAGTGACATCGCTGGCGAACTCTCCAGCAGTGTGGTGCAACCCGCCATCGACACGAGTACTCCGGTGTTTCCCGTAGCGACCTTTGGTTCCGAAGTGGGTCGTCGCTGGCGGATCATGGTCGGCGAGCAGATTCTGGCCCCCAAGCGCACCAACAAGACCGGCACGGTCGAGTTTGCCGAAGCGGTCCGGGCGGGCGTGCAGAACCTGCTCGACAATCCTCGCTAAAACGAGATCCGGCGCCTGCAACCGCAGACGCCGGATTCGCTGTTGACTTCAGGGGTATCTGCGGACACGTACCCCCGGGTTCTTAGCTGAGGTTCTCAGCGGTCTCGATGAGCTCGACCAGTGTGTCGATGTCGTCGCCGCGCATCTCTTCAGACAATGCCTCGGCCTCGGCGAGTACCTGCTCGAAGCTGACCTCATCGGCGTGCGGGCTGTCACGGAGCAACTCAGCAAAGCTGGTGACAACGGTTGCGAGACGGAAGGTCTCGTCGGTATCAGCCCAGCGTGGTTCGAGATCACGTATCGAGATGGTCTCGTCGATCTCGACAACGCGGCCGGTGTCGGGATCCTCCCAACGAAGGTGTACCTCGCCCAGGTCCTCACGCACATCGTCGATGTCGACGCCGCGGGCGAAGTTGACCTCATAGATGGCCGTCACCTGGTGTCCAGCACCCAGCTCGCCCGCATCGACATCGTCGTTGCGGAAGTCGCTGTCCCGAACTCCACGGTTTTCGAAGCCGATGAGTCGGTACTCGTCGACGGTGTCCTCGTCGAACACCACCTGGATCTTGGCGTCGATAGCCACGGTCAACAGCGTGCTGGTGAGCTCGTCCTCGAAGAGGCGCTCGGCTTCATCGATCGAGTCGACGTAGGCGTAGAAGCCATCGCCCTGATCGGCGAGCTGTTCCATGGTTACGTCGTTGAAGCCCGCCAGACCGTAGCCAACGGTGACCAGCTGAATGCCACGATCGGCGTCGTCCCGGATCATCGAGGCGAGACCTTCAGGATCGGTGGTGCCGACGTTGGCGATGCCGTCCGAAGCCAGGATGACCCGGTTGATGTCGCCGTCTTCCCAGACCTCGCTGGCCAGGTTGTAGCCGGTACGAAGGCCCGCTTCGAGGTTGGTGGATCCACCGGGCGCCATGTTTTCGATGGCCCGGATGATCTCTCGTTCGTTCCGAACCCGGGTCGGCTCGAGGACGATTCCCGACCGGTCGCTGTAGGTGACGATGGCGACGGTGTCGTCGTTGTCCAGTTCTTCCACCAGCAGGATCAGGCTTTCCTTCACCAGGCCGAGGCGATCGGGACGATCCATCGAGCCTGAGGTGTCCACCACGAAGGTCAGGTGGGCGTCCGGCCGGTCGTTGTCGCGTACCTGCTCGCCCTGCACGCCGATGCGGACCAGGTAGTTGTCCTCGTCGAAGGGCGAAGGTCCACCATCGACGCTGATGCCGAGGCCGTCGTCATCGGGGTTGTCGTAGTCGTAGTCGAAGCTGTTGACGTACTCCTCGACCCGGACCGAGTCGGCCGGAGGCAACTGACCCTGCTCGAGAAAGCGCTTTCCGATCGTGTAGCTGCCGGTGTCGACGTCGAGCGCAAACGTCGACTCGGGGTCCCGGTCGGTTTCGACGAAGTCGCGGATGCCGTTGTCGCGGGTCTCGACCGCGAGCTCTTCCTCGGCATCGGCTTCCTCGCGTTCCGCGGGCCGGCCTTCATCGAAGAAGCCGTCGTCGCCGGTGGCATCAGCCGAAAATGCGGTGTCACCCGAGTCCGAATCTTCCATGGCTTCTTCTTCTTCTTCCATGGCCTCTTCTTCTTCCATGGCTTCTTCCTCGTCCTCCATCGCTTCCTCTTCTTCTTCGGGAGCGAAGCTGTCTTCGGCGTCACCGCCAGCGTCGTCGGTAACGGCCTCTTGCTCGTCGAAGAACGAATCATCGACGGCGTTGGTAGCTTCCTCGCCGCTGGTCGAGTTGGCGTCGCTACCGCAAGCGCTGGCAAAGAGCGCCAGGGCTAGCAGGAGGACGAAAATCGCTCGAGGTTTCGAATGGTTTGGGCTGTTGGTTGGTGTTTGGTTCGTGTCCATGTGCAATGGGACGAACACAGCAAACCGCCAGGTTCCCAACAAAATATGACGATTAGGTTAAGAGCGGTGAGAGTTAACCAAAGGTGCCTGGCACCTTTGGTTAACTTTGCCGGGCGCGTGGTGTCGTGCCGTAGCGCCAGCGGAGGCCGAGGTTGAAGCCGGCGGGACATAGCGAAGCGCAGAGCGGAGGCGCTTGCGCCGGAGCGACCAAAGAGACAGCGAAGGAGCGCAGCGACGAGAGCGACCTAGAAAGCCGGCTTCTGGCCGAGGTCTCTGAGGAAGCGGAAATGGGAGCGCAG
>CAZGVQ010000050.1:5421-11869 GCA_964529355.1 uncultured Acidimicrobiales bacterium | reverse complement strand
TTGTCGAGGTGGTGGACGTGGTCGAGGTAGTAGAGGTAGTCGAGGAAGACGGAGGCGGGGGCGCAACCGAGGTCGAAGTCGTCGAGGTCGAAGTCGTCGAGGTCGAAGTCGTCGAGGTCGAAGTGGTCGAGGTGGAAGAAGCCGGCGGTGCCACCGAAGTGGAGGTCGTCGACGTGGTCGAGGTTGTCGACGTAGTCGAAGATGCCGGGGGCGGCACCGGAATCGACGAGGTTGACGTCGTTGAGCTGGTCGATGTCGTCGAGGAAGGCGGAGGCGCAACCGACGTTGAAGTGGTCGACGTCGAAGTGGTGCTGGTGCTGGTGCTGGTGGAAGTGGTGCTGGTGGTCGACGTCGTCGAGGTTGTCGAAGTGGTCGAGGTAGTCGAAGTCGTTGAAGTGGTCGTTGTGACGATGACTTCGTTGGTGAAGATGCACTCGATGTCGGCCATGGGCGTTGCGTCGATGGTCAGCGATCCGCTGTCTGCGCTCGCAATGACCGCACCCGATGCGTCTGTGCAAACCACCGATTCGGTGAAGTCGGCGAAGTCGGCTTCAGCAATCGTTACCGACTGCCCACCGCGCACCTGGGTGACGAAGCTCTCGCCATCGGCCAGCGGCGGGAACGGCCCGGCGCCGACGAGCGCTGGACCCAGCACCAGCATGGGGAAGGCGGTTCCGGTGGCCGCCGGCTCTGACTTTGTGACCGTGAGCGAGAACGGGTCGAGCGAGTTGGTGAACGTACAGGTCACCTGCAGGTTTTGGGGCACCGATACCGTCGCGCTCGCAGTGCCCGACACACCGTTGTCGCACTCGAAACCTTCAAGGGTCCACCCTGGTACGGGGATCTCCTCAATGGTGATCGGCTCGTCAGCGCTCACCAGCACGCTGACCTGATCCGGGACGGCGGTAGCCGGGTCGTTGTCGAGCGTCACTGCCGTCACGAACGTGGGGCCGGTGAGGTCGAACTGAAATTCAGCGGCAAGATCGCCGATGGTTTCTTTCTCGATAATGAGCGTGCCGTTGGCCGGCGGAATGAAGGTGTTGGTAACCACGCACGTCTCGGCCTGCCCTGGCTCAAGGAACACCGATGCGGAGTTGCCGGCGAAGGTCTGGCCGCTCTCGCATGCGATCTCCACGGTGAACCCGTCGGGATTGAGTTCGGTGATCGTGACTGATCCAGCCGGCACCACAAGCCACTCGGAGATCTCCTGGTCGCCCAGCTCAAACGAGCCAACGCCGGCGATGAGATCTTGGTTCGACTGCACGAGGAAGTCCCAGACGTCGCCGATGCTCGCGCCGACGGCATTCTTCTGCACGCGGATCGCGCTGGCGGTATTGGTGAGCGTGCAGGAAACACTGGTGCTGGCCACGGTGAAGGTCACTTCATTTCCGGGCGTGGAATCGCCGTCGCAGACAAAGCCCACGTCGTAACCGCCCGCGCCGATTTCGCGAATCGTTACCTCGTCGCCCGGCGAGACATCGAAGTTGATCGAGTCGCCGCTCGACACCGGGTTCGGCGTGACGACCACTGGCGTGCCGTTGACTTCGACGTCGAGGGTGAACGGCCCCAGCGACGGAGCAAGCCCCGGAACCCCGACGTCGACGACTTTGAGAACGCTGACCGATGGCTGCGCCTGAGCAACGTTGCGAATGACGCACGAGATCTCGGCACCCACGGCAAGGTCGATCTGCGCTGTTGGGCCCGAGGTGGCGACACCACCGCAGGTGATCGACTCGGCGTCCCATCCTGCGAGGGCAGCCTCAGACAACACATAGGTGCCGGCCGGGAGCAGCTCGAAAGTATCGGAGGAGGGGTTCGCTCCACCGTCGCTCAGCGTGGTCGAACCCACGACTGCGCCACCGGTCGTAAGAAGCTCGATGTCGAACGGGGTTCCGTCTGCAGGGTCGGCCACCTTCGACACCAGGATTCGACCGAGCGCTTCGTTGCGGAATGTGCACGTGATCGCTGCCCCGAAGTCCGGGTCGAGGAACACACTGTTGTCGGTCTCGGCTGCCGGTTCATGCGGCGAGCCAGCGGCATCCACACAGGAGATGGATGCGAGAACCCAGGGATCGGACGCCGCGAGCCCCTCAGCGGCACCGAAGGACTCACCGGGGAGGAGGTCGAAGCTCTGCGGCACACCATCGACGATGGTGATCGACTGCGGGTCGTCAGGGTTACCCACAATGAAATCAAACGCTTCACCCGACGCCGGCACGGTTTCTTTCACAATGGTCACCTGACGAGGCAGGGCCTGGTTCTCAACAACACACGTCACATCGACCGCCGGCATCGACGAGACGATCAACGTGGCGCCGTCCGAAGCGGCAACCGGAATTCCCTGCACGTCGGTACAGGCAATCGACGTGCTGAACCGGTCGTCGGCTGTTTCGAAGATCGTCAGCTCAGCGTCCGGTCGGAAGCTCGCAGTGAACGACTCGCCGTCGGCCAGAGCGGGAAAGGGACCAGCGGTTACGAGCGCCGGGCCAAGAAGGCCGATATCGAAGGCTTCGCCCAGACCCGACGGCTCGGATTTGGTGACCGTGATCTGATTGGTTGAAAGCGTGTTGGTGAAGGTGCACTCGACCACCTGGCCACCTGCGACGGTCAGGTCGACCACGTCGTCCTGAACTTCGATTCCTCCGCAATCGATGGCCACGTCGTACCCAAGGCTGTCGATTTCCTCAACTCGGATTGAGCCGGGCTCAACGATGATCCACGCACTTGTGTCACCGTCGCCCAGGGGCGTGAGGTTGCCGGCGATCACGTTGTCGATCGCGAACTCCCATTCGTCACCGGGAGACGAGTCGGGCGCCAGCTTGGTGATGCGCACGGCCGCTGCGCTGTTGGTAATGGTGCATTCGAGCGGCAACGTTTCGACGAAGAAGGTGAGCTCAGCCGTATCGGAATTGTCGATGCCGCACTCGATCGACGTTTGGAATCCGCCCGTGTCGGTCTCGGCAATGTCGATGACGTCGCTGGGCGACGCTGGGAACGTAAAGGTCTCGCCGTCGGCAAGAGCGGGGACGCCGGTCAACGAGTCGCCGTTGACGGCGATGTCGATGGGGAATCCTCCGATTGCTGGAGCCGGGGTGACACCGCCGATGTCGACCACCTTCTCCACGGTGATTTCGCCTGCATCGCTCGAGTTGTCGAAGGTGCACTCCGTGAATTCTCCGACACCCAACTCACGAACGATCGAATCGTCATCGACGAGTGGTTCGCCGTCGCACTCAATCGCCACGTCGAAGCCCTGGTTATCGGTTTCGTTAATCTCGATATCTCCGGGTTCCACGACGATCCAGCCGGTGGTGTCGCCATCGCCGAGCGATGCCGTGCCGCTACCCACCAGAACGCCGGAGATTTCAAAGGGCCAGTCGTCAGGGCTCGAACCTTGCGAAACCTCTTTGTTGACCTTCACCGCGCTGGCGCTGTTGGTGATCGTGCAGTCTGGGGCTACGGATCCGACCTGAAACTCCAACTCGAAGTCGCCGGTCACGCCGTAATCGTCGCAATCGATGAACGGAATCCAGCCCGCACCGTTGGTTTCACGAATGGTCAGGTTGCTTCCCGGCATGACGGCGAAGGTCTCCGTTTCGCCGTTGCCGAGAGCAAAGTTCTGCACGACGCCGTCGATCTCAAGCTCGATGGTGAAGTCGGGCACCGATACCAGCGAGGCGTCGACGCCAACATCGATCACTTTGCTGACGGCTCCTGTAAGCGCAGCCTCTTGCTGGTTGGTGAAGGTACAGGTGATGTCTTCGCCCGGCTCCGGGTTGACCAGCACGCGATCCGGGTTGTCCTGGGCAACCGGTGTGTGCGGGTCGCCGTTCTGATCGACGCACTCGATGCCCACGAGCTCCCAGCCCGGTGTGGGCAGCTCGATGGCTTCGAACCGTTCTCCGAGTCCGAGCTCCATGGGAATTGTCTGATCGCCATCCGACAGCACAGCGCTTCCGGTGTTGCCCTCCAGGCCGAGCAAGAACGCGAACTCGCGCGTTGCCCCTGCCGGGTCGGTGACCTTGCGTATCGAAACCGATCGAGGTGCATCGGGGACCACGGTGCTATTGGTCAGCGTGCAGGTGACTACTTCTCCAGGTTCGAATGGGCCAACGCTGAATTGATTCGCGGGATCGATGGTCGGCACGAAGCCGTTGCTGCAGGAAACGCCGCTCAGAAAACTATCGACTTGGGGGAATTCGGTAATCGTGAGCACTTCGCCCGGGACCACGGCGAACGATACCGGCGTGCCATCTCCGTCCAGGGATGACAACCCGGGAAATACCGCGTCGTTCGGGGTCAGCGATACCCCGTAGATAGCTCCTGGGCCCCCCGAAGCGGAGCGGTCATCCTTCTCCAGAATCAGTTGGGCCTCGTCCTGGGCCGACTCAAAGACGTTGGTAAACGAGCAGCGGACCCGCAGTGTCGGCCCTGGTTCCTGGTCGGTAATGACTTCGGGGAGATCTGCGATGTTGATGGTCACCGATGTGCCAAGGCCCTGGGCTACAACATTGCCGCCAAGAAAGTTCTGTCTGCAGACATAGGACGTGTTCCAGCCCGGCACGGGTATCTCCTCGATCGTCACCGTGCCGTTGAATACCGGGCCCACAAAGGTGAACGATCCACCGTCACCCAAGGTGGCCGTCGCGGCGGATGAGCCGTTTACCGAGGCGCTAAAGCCGAAGTTCTGGCCCTGCACATCTGACGGTGCGTCGACGGCTTTGTCGACCGTGAAAACCGTGCCTTCGTTGAAGACCCGGCACAGGGTTGTGCCGTCCTCGACCGTGTACGTGATTGGCGGAGCCGCAGCGGGTGCGGACCCGCAAAAGGCTCGGGTTGTCCAGCCGGGAGCGTCCTCGTCGATGGTGATCGTTTCACCGACCGGAAACTGAAGCACCTGCTGTTCACCGGACGAAAGGTTGTACGTCGTCGAGATTCCGGAACCATCGGTGACGGTGATGGCAAAGGGCCCCTCCCCCACCGGCTCCGCGATCTTCTCGAGGGTGATCGTGCCGAGTGCGGCAGCGCCATCGGGCTCGTTGACGAACGTGCACGACGTGTCGGTGCCGCTGTCTGGGAAGAACTCGACCGTGGGTGGGTCGGCCAGGAAAATGTCGGACAGGTCGCCGCCGGTTGCGGTGTCGACACAGGAGATCGAGGTGTTTACGAAGCCGGGGAACGCAACCTCGGAGAGGAACGCGACCGCGGTTTCGGTGGTCACAGGAATGGTGACAACCCCTGGCGCACCAAAAGTGGTTACCGGGAACGTTTCGGTGTACTCGAGGGAACCATCGAACGCGAACACCTCGAGGGTGAAGTTGAACGGCGCTGCAGGCGGATCGAAGGGCGAATCGAGCTGCTTGAACACCCGCAAGGTCATGGGGTCAAGCGCAGTCGCCGCCGCGACCACCGGGAAGGTCATGGTTCCGGTGGCGCCCACGCCCGTGCTCTGCCCAAGGAACGGCGAGCCACCGTCGACCGACAAATCAATGAACTCTCGCTCGCCATCAGTGACCGTGTAGGTGAACTGCTCGGTGAGGTCGACATCGGTGGTGGGCGCGAAGTAGGTACAACTGAGACCCGTGCAGCTCACCGATCCCTGCTCGGCGCCGACCGGTTGAGGCGGTGTGGTGAGCACGATGGTCTCGCCGTTGAATTCCTGGGTGAAGTCGGCGAGGTTGAACTCAACCGTACCTCCGGAGCCGATGGGGGCAAAGACGTTATCGCTGGCGCGAGCGTGGGTGTCGATCTCTATTCTCACCGTCGCGATGTCGCTGGCGCCATTGCTATCGAGTACCCGGTACTGAAACGAGTCGGTGGCGGCGTTGACGTTGTTGGCCAGATACTCACATCGGTCGGAAACGCAGGTGACCGTGCCCGACGTTGGCTGCGATACCGGGATTGGGTCGAGGATGAGGTCATCGAATCGCTCGGGGTGGGTGTCGTTTTCCAGCGGGAAAATGAGAAGTTCTTCGTCTTCAATGACAACGCCGGCGTCGACATCGTTGGCAACCGGACCAAGGTCTTCCGGCGGAGCCGAAGGGTCGGGTGCCGGCGAAGGATCAGGAGCGGCTGCCGGAGCAGCCACGCTGACGGCGACCTCGACCGTGCCGGACGACTCGATGCCCGAGGCGGTCGGCAGGAAGTTGTTCACCACTCCGCCCAGACCATCGGTGACGGTGTAGGTGAATCGATCGACAAACGCTTCATCGATGTCCGCGGGCGCCGCGTAGCTGCACAACGCGTTTAGGCCCGTTGCACACTCGACGGTGCCGCGGGTGCCTCCGGTGTTGACCGACACGAGATTCACCGGTTCGCCCTCAGGGTCGCGGTCGTTCGCGGTCGGCATGAAGGTGATGGTCTCGCCCGCGACCGCCGCAACAGAATCGTCAGTGACGAGTACAGGCTGATCAACAGGCGCCGGCACTGGGTCGGCCGGCGGCGGATC
>CAZGVQ010000050.1:0-5321 GCA_964529355.1 uncultured Acidimicrobiales bacterium | reverse complement strand
CGGAGGATCGGTAGCCGGCGGAACAGTCGCAGGCGCCTCGGTGGTATCCGGCGGGTCTTGGGCGAGGGCTACTTCGCCGCCCAGTTCAGCCGGCAGCAGCAGAGACGCGATCAGTGAAAGCAACGCCACTATCCAGACACGTCGAAGTGTCACCGCTGTCCCGCTCATTCTCGCCGCCACCCGTAGTCCCGAACCGAAGCCCAATGGTAGGCCTTTCGTGCACATTCGGACAATCTCGATTGCGACTACGCCGACCAATGATCACTACCATCTTTCCATGGCGGTTTCAGAGGCACTACGAAATGCGTTGTCCGACTACGACGTCGAGCGCGAAATCGGGCGAGGCGCAATGGGTGTGGTGTACCTCGGCCGACACCGATCACTCGATCGGTCGGTTGCCATCAAGGAGCTACCGCGCAACTTCGCTGCTGATCCCGGTGTTCGCGATCGATTCATGACCGAAGCCCGTGTGCTGGCCGGGCTCGACCATCCACACATCGTGCCGGTGTATGACTTTGTCGACCGGGACGGCCAACTCCTTTTGGTGATGCAGACGCTGCCGGGAGGCACGCTCTGGGAGGCATTTGTCGAGCGGGGCCTCACCATGCCCAGCGCGTGTGCAGTTGCCCTGGCAACCTGCGCTGGTCTTTCCCACGCGCATAGCAAGGGTGTGCTGCACCGCGATGTGAAACCCGAGAACCTGATGTTCGACGACACCGGGGCATTGAAGGTGACCGACTTTGGTATCGCCAAGGTGGTCAGTGGCGCTGTGGCGATGGCCACCGTCGATGGCAGCGTCTTGGGTACGCCTGCGTACATGGCGCCCGAACAGGCCAGCGGCGAAGCGGTCAGCGCCCTGGCCGACGTGTACGCAACCGGGTCGATGTTGTTCGAACTACTGAGCGGGCGACTTCCCTTCCTGGGCGGCGACACGCCCATGGCAATGCTGGTGCAACGAATCAGCGAGGATGCGCCTGCTCTCCAATCGGTCGCGCCCGATGTTCCCACGGCGCTGGCCAGCGCGGTCGACCGATCGATAGCGAAAGCCCCGTCGGATCGCTTCGGGTCCGCAGAGGAGTTCGGTATTGCCGTTGCCCGAGCCGCGTCAGATGCGTGGGGCCCCGACTGGCTCGAAGCTACCGGCCACAGGATTGAAGGGTCGCCGGAGATAAGCGCCGCGGCCCGTGCAGGTAGTATGGCACAGACCCACAGTGTTACTGAACTAAGTACCCACGAGCCAGCGGTGGCCGATATACGAACGCCAACGTCCGATGCGTCTCGAACGGTCATGCCGGGCGAGATGCCGGCGGCGAGCGTCGGGGCAAAGGAAACTGTTGCGCCAAATTCCGTGCAGCAGGAAGTGCCGGAAGTCGCTGCCGAGATTCCAGCCGCCGACCCGACTCCGGTTGCCGCAAACGTCGAAGAGGTCGTGCGGCCGGAAGTGCAATCGCATGTGCAGGGCGCCGACCTCAACCGGATCGACCCGGCAAACGTGGTCGCGGTCAGCGATGTCATCAAGCCACCGGGCTTTCCGGTGGTGTCAGCCGCCGTTGCAACGCTCGGAATTCTTGGGGCGATTCTTCTCGGGTGGTTCGGGTTGGGTGGCGACAACGGTGAGCAGGACGGCATTCGGGTGCTGGCCGATGCCACCGCGGCCGGCGCACCTCTTGCAAGCAATGACTCCATCGAGCTCGACCTCGACTCACCCATCGACATCACGGGTCTCGATGCGTTCAACGGCAACGAGGCCCGAATTTCGTTCTCGGCAGTGGGACAACAACACGTCCGCACCGACTCGGCCACCATCTCCGCCGGCAGCGCCGAGCTCGCACCCGGTGCCTCAAAGTGGGTGGTTGCCGGATCATCCGACGCCACCCTTGAGGTGCTCGATGCCGACGACACGGTGCTGGCCAGTCAAGACTTTGAAGCCACGACCACCGCGCCACCTGCGTATCTCACGGCCACCGGCATCGGTGCAGCAATCCTCGCGCTCATCACCCTGGCGTCGCTCGAGTCGAACCTGCGTCCGCTGCGACGAGGCCGTATGCGTATTTCCTCGCTCGTGGGGCTTGGGTTGTTCGGCGCGCTCTTCGGCGTACTGGTGGTGATAGCGGCGGCCATCTTTGGAGGGTCGGTTGCCACGGTCGCCACACTCGTGGTCGCGGCAGTTCTGGGCGCCCTCGGCTGGATGGCGTTGGGAGCGACCTTGCGGCGACGCTCGAAACGGCAGCGGATTCAACGCCGAAACGCCCGCCGCGCCTAAGCCGAGGTCGGGTTGGAAACCGGCTAGCTCAGCTGCCTGGACCAATCGACGGGGTAGACGGTGTAGGGGTTTCCACCCATCCCCTTCAGCTCGACCACCCGCGGCTCGCCAAACACCACATCGCCTCGCGATGCCACGATCTCCTTGGTGAGTGACGACAGCAGAATCTCGCCGCCGGTGGCAAGGTTGGCCACGCGCGCTGCCACCACCACATGCTGACCAAAGAGGTCGCCGTCGTCATCGACCAGCACCTCGCCCGTGTGCATCCCTACCCGCACGGCCACAGCTCGTTCGGGCTCCGCCGCCCGCCACTCGGCGAGCTCCTGCTGCATCCCGATCACACATTGCAGCGCCAGGCGTGCTCCGGGAAACGACAACATATAGCCATCGCCCTGGTTCTTGATCTCGGTGCCGTTGTAGAGCTTCAGTTGCCTGCGAACGACCTCGTTGTGGCGGGCGAGCACCTCGAACCACACCTGATCGCCAAGAGCGACGTTTCGTTCAGTGGACGACTCGATGTCGCTAAACACGATGGTGACGGTTCCGTGATCGGTAGCGATGTTGGACACGTCGACCGGATCGAGCTGGAGGGATTCGGCCACCCGTTCGATCGAGGTGGTGCGTACGGCCGGGTCGAGATCGACAACCGGTTTCACCGCAGCCATACCCGACACCGCAGTTGCACGCGAATCGGTGCCGCTTGCCGGGACCTGCATGGTCTGGCGGACGACGGGGAGTTCGGACACAAGTCGAATCGTGGTTTGGCCAAGCAACAGCTCGGAGCCCGGCATCAGCACGGCGGGCGCGTCGAGGCGGTGGCCATCGCACATGGTGCCGTTGGTGCTGCCAAGGTCGGTGACGACCACGCGACCGTCTCGGGTCTCGAGCCGAAGGTGTTCCCGCGACACCTGTTGGTCGGCCAGCAGGAGTCCATCGCACTCACGGCCGATGTCGATCGGAGCGAAGATGGCCAGGTGGATGTCGGTTCGGTCTGGTTGTCGAATCACTACTACCGGATGCTGTGTCATTCGCCTGGCCTCCAAGTGGTCCGCTCGTCGGGGATGAAGTGTCCAGTTTGCACGCATTTATTGGCCTATTACGTATCTGAGCAGTATTGTTTCGTTCAGGGCGTGACCAGCGGGTGGTCGAGCGCTCGGCGGATGAATCGATGAAGGTGGATCATCATGACGTGCCCGAACGGCAGTAACCCAGACGCACCGGGGCGCTCACGCGTGTGGTTTCTCGGTGTCCTTCTCGCAATGGGTTTCCTGCTCGCCGCTTGTGGAAGCGACGACGATTTTGCGCTCGAGATCGAGGGATCGATCGATGACACCCCGCTCTCGGAGGCCACGCCGGGTAGCCCCATCAGACTCGAGCCGTTTCAAGAGTCCGACCTCAATGTGTCCATTACCAACCGGTCAAGTAACGACGTAACCGTCGATCATCTGCGCCTCGAGGGCGAAATGCTCGACCTCACCTTCGTCGCCTACGACAGCGGTGTTGCCCTGGCCGTGCCCGGCGGATCGACCCGCGAAATCACCATTCCCCTCGACTTCTTTGATCTCGATCGTCAGGCACACGGCTACCTGCGGGCCAAGCTCCAGGCCTACGACGAGGACCGCAACGTTCTGGGCACGCAGGGTTTCGCCGTCGATGTGCGGGGTCGCCCTCTGTCGATCATGGGGGCCTTCGCGCTGCTTCTGGTGGCCTTCACCGCTCTTTCGTTGGCGACAGGGTTCTTCGCTCTAGCCCGTCGCACGCTGCCGCCGAACCGCTTTCATCGGGCGCTTCGGTTCATGGTCGGTGGGCTCGGCGTGGGGTTGTTGCTGTCGGTGGCGTTCTCGCTGCTACGCATCTTTCCTTTGCCGACATCCACCTGGCTGCCGCTCGTTCTGATTCCCACCGCGATCGGGTTTGCGTTCGGCTACGTGACCCCCGGCCCCGACGACGACCCCACCCGACACCTCACCGACGACGACATCGACGAGCTCATCGACATCAGCGACTCTGCGACGGCGTCGACCGCGAGCCAGGCGGGCCACTAGCCTCGGTGGCGTGACCACCGAGAACAGACAGAAGCACTACAAGGGCTACCTCCGAGCAGGCCGGGCAAGCCGTCGCTTCTTTCAACTTTTCGCGAAGTACGACTTTCCCGATCGCCCCGCGGTACTCGACGAGGGCGGCGTGATCGTCGCCTCGAATCATCGAAGCTTCTTCGACCTGTTTCTTGCCTATGTGTTGCTGATCTCCTGGGGTGAGATGCCGCGCATGTTGGTTCGGGGTTCCTACTTCAAACAGCCGGGCATTGGGTGGCTTCTACGCTCCACCGGCTGCATCCCGGTCCACAAGGGCGAGGGCATGAACTCCATCGACGAAGCGCTCGTCGAGCTCACCAACAACCGACCCATCGCCATCATGCCCGAAGGTCGATTGGTGCCCGCCGCCGACCGGCCAACCGGCGTCGGCGAGGCCCGCGACGGGGTTGGTGTCATGGCCCTCAAGAGCGGGGCCCCGGTCCTGGCTGTGGGGGTGGCTGGCTCAGACCGGGTGTGGCCCATCGGCAAGCCGGTACCGGTCCCCCGCCGCAAGCGAACCAACGTTGTCATCACCACCACAACGCTGCACGACCTGTCGGGTTCGGCCGAGCAGGTGAAGGACCAGATCATGGGTGTTCTTGCTGATCAGGTGCACGAGTCCGAAGCAATCGCGCAGAACTAGCGGTCATCGCTGACGCAATCGAGTGCGTCGGTTTTCACGCGATACCCGGTTCTCGCTTTGCCCGATTCGGGCGTATGCTGGCAAGCCTTGGTGGCCGTAGCTCAGTTAGGTAGAGCTCCGCGTTGTGGTCGCGGTTGTCGCGGGTTCAAATCCCGTCGGTCACCCCACTAGTGCTGAGAAGTACAGAACAGCTCAATCAACAATTCAAACAGGACTGCTAAGTGAAGGTTCCGGCCGCTTCGGCCGATACCATCACATAGCTGCATGCGCCTCTAGCTCAATTGGCAGAGCGTCGGACTCTTAATCCGCAGGTTCTGGGTTCAAGTCCCAGGGGGCGTAC
>CAZGVQ010000049.1:0-11870 GCA_964529355.1 uncultured Acidimicrobiales bacterium | reverse complement strand
GGCCGGTACCGGCCGGAGCCGCCGAGATCCGCCTCGAAACGTTCAACTCCGGCTACTGGAAGTTCGGGGTGAAGCTGTTTATCGATGGTACCGAGGTGGCCACCGACGACGGATTCGGATCCTTCGTCGGTATCGCACCGTTCCAGGGCATCGATGTAGGCATCGACCGCCGATCGCCGGTCTCATGGGACCTCCACGAACGTCACGGCACCTTCGCCTACACCGGCACGCTCAATTGGGCCAGGTGGAAGCCAGGCGATCACAACACGGGTATGGAAGGCGACGAACTCGTAGCCATGCTCCGCTCAATAGGCGAAAAATTCGACTGAAACCGAAACGGTTCGTTTTTGGGTGGCAGATGACACGTGTTGCGGTGGTCATACCACTCAAGTTCGGGCGCCAATGACTCGTAAAATAGGGTGAACGAAGGAGATCCAATGTTTGGATTCTTGAACACCACCGCCAGCCTCCCCAAGAGCTTCACCTCCGCGCTCGAAGACGCCTACACCGCATCCGAGATGCAACAGCTCGACCGGTTCGGCACCATGTTGCACCTCAAAGCCGGCACCCGCCTGGCCACCGAAGGCAACACCGGCCGCGAGGTCTTCCTCATCGTTCAAGGAGAAGCCGATGTGCTTCGCGGCGGCGAGACCATCGCCACCGTGGGTTCGGGTGCCGTCATCGGCGAGTCAGCCGTGCTCACCAACGAGCCCCGAAACGCGACACTCGTGGCAAGCACCGATGTCGAAACCGTTGTCTTCAGCCGCCGCGACTTCAACTCACTGCTCGCCGCCAACCCCGAGCTCGAGCAACGTTTCACTCAGCTCGCCACCAGCAGGGACGCGAACTAGGAGTTCGCTGCTGAGCGGTCGATTGCCCGATCGTCGGTGCCCAGGTAGCTCGAAATCACCAGCGGGTCGTTTCGGACCTCGTCTGGGTCGCCGTGGGCGATCACCGTTCCCGACTCGAGGCAGTACACCCGGTCTGAGATCGACATGATCAACGGCATGTCGTGCTCGATGATCAGGATGCTGGCGTCGAGCTCCTGTCGCAGATTGATAAGCAGCGGTCCGAACGCTTCGGTTTCACGTTGCGCAAGACCAGCGGTGGGCTCGTCCATGCACAGCACCCGTGCGTCGAGCGCCAGCAAGCCGGCCAGCTCGACAATCCGTCGGGTACCGGTAGAGAGATCGGAAATGTAGGAGTCGGCGTAGCGGCCGAGTCCGAGGAAGTCGATGAGATCTGTTGCTTCGGCCCTCTTGCGGCGCTCGGCGGCAGTGGCATGCGGAAGAAACAGTGCCGTCGAAGCGAACCCCGTGCGACCCCGAGCCTCCAACGCCACCTGAACGGTTTCGCGAACCGTGAGTTCAGGAAACAGCGAAGCCGCCTGGAAGGTCCGACCCAAGCCTGCTTTGGCGCGGGCGGTCGACGACTTGGAAGTCACGTCGTTGCCGCCGATGTGGATCTGACCCTTCGCGGGCACGAACCCACCAATGGCGTTCATCAGGGTGCTCTTGCCAGCGCCATTGGTACCGATGAGGCCAACGATTTCGCCGTCGTCGACCTTCACACTCGCGTTGTTGACCGCCCGGTTTCCACCAAAGGTGACCGACACGCCCTCGGCTACCAGCGTGGCCGGAAGCCGTGGACCTTCGCGGCGACTGAGTGTGGGCGGTGCCGTGGTGGTTGTGGTGTTTTCGGCTTCCGGTAACCGGCTTTCCAGCCATCCGAGCAGACCATCGCGCAGCGCGAACCCAATCTGTACGAGACCACCCGGGAAGTAGAGCAGGAGGAACAGCAGGCCGATGCTCGAGGTGAGCAGGGGGATGAGTTCGTTGTCGGAGAAGATGGTGGACAACCCTTCGACCCAAAATGCGCCGAGCACCGGACCAAACAGGGTTCCCAGGCCGCCGATCACCGCCATCGACACGACCCGCAGCGACTGAAAGCTCACAAACAGCAGTCCTGATAGCGGAACGGTCTTTACCGTGCCGGCGAGGAAGCCGCCGCCCAGTCCGGCCAGCGCTCCAGCGAAGGCAAACGTGGTGAGCCTGGTTCTCATGGCGTTAACGGTGTAGGCCGCCGAGGTATCGGGGTTATCGCGAACGGCGATGGTGGTGCGTCCGATTCCGCTTCGACGGATTCGCGCCACCAAGACCATCACCAACACCAACGAACCCAGCGAGAACCAGTAGTACGTGCGCTCGGGACCCAAGTCGATCCCAAAAAGTGTGCCTCGGGGAAAGGGCACCGACGACCGGTTTCCGTCTGAAACGAAGTCGCGTCGGTACAGGTATTGCTGTGCAGCGATGCCCAGCGCAAACGTGCTGACCGCCAGAAACAACCCCTTCACGCGCAGCGCACCAATACCCACCAGGACTGCCACACCGGCACCGATGAACGCTCCGCCAATAAGCGACAGGACGAACGGTACGCCGGCTCGTTGGAGCCCAGCTGCGCCAAAAGCTCCGAAGCCGGCCAAGGCCATCTGCCCGAGCGAAAGCTGACCTGACCAGCCAGTGATAACCGTGACCGACAAGGCGCAGATGGCAAAGGCCAGGATGGCCGAATAGGTGAGCAACTTTGAGTTGGCGGTGACCAGGAACGGCACAACGGCAGCGACGAGAACGATGAACCCGATGGCCAGCACCGACAGGTTTCGGATCCACCACTTGTGCGCTAGGCGAGCCGGGATCGGCTTGACCTTCGGAGCAAACGAGAAGGTGGCCTTTTCGTTCTCTTCGCGGCCCTGGAAGTACACCGCCACGACGACGGCAATGAAGAGAATGAAGTCGACCAGGCCGGCCTGATCGAGGAAGTTGAACTGCACGACCGACTGGGCAACGCCAATCAGGATTCCGGCAAAGAGCGCCCGAGGGAACGACACCATCTTCGCGAGCACAGCGGCCGCGAGGGCTCGCACGAGGGTTGTAGGGCCAATCGCGTTGAAGCCGGTGAGCGCACCGCTCGTTCCCGAGAGCAGGATGATGGACAGCGTGGCGAGGAATCCGCTGAGGCTCCAGACCGCGGTGGACACCAGCTGCGGGCTGATGCCCTGGGTCCGGGCCAGGTTGGGGTTGGCGGCCGACGCTTGCACGGTCTTGCCGAAGGTTGTGCGGTTCATGACCCAACCGAGCAGGCCGGCCACGACCGGTACCACCACGATGATGGTGAGTTCTGGGCCGGTCATCCGAAGACCACCAACGTCGTCCCACGAACTACCCACCGGAACCGGGAAACGCGGGCGACCCTCGGTGGTGATATCGGGCAGGGCCTGCACCAATGCCTGCATCAACTGAGCGATACCAATGGTGGCCACCAACAAAATCACGCGGGGCGCGGTGAAGAGACGACGGATCACGATGAGTTCGAGACCCATGGCCAAAGCGGTTCCGAGCAACAGCGAAATCGCCAGGGCAATCCAGTACGGAACGTTCCAGTTCAGAACCAGCAACGCCATGAGCACCGCTGGCGGAAGGCCCATGTTGGCCACCGCGAAGTTGATGACACGGGTGGAGCGGTAGATGAGCACTACGCCCATGCCGAGCAAGCCAAACACCATGCCACTGGAGATGCCGTTGTAGATCAGCTGCGATGTTGCGCCGATGCCAAACAGTTCGAAACTAAAGTCGAGCATCAGCCGCCCTCGTCGCCCAGAAAGACCGCCCGGGCCAGATCGTCGCGCTCAGCCAACTCGGCAGCAGGACCGCTGAATCGAACGCGACCTTTCTCGAGGAAGATCGCCCGGTCGGCGACCGCCAGGGCAACGTTCAAAGATTGCTCGACGATGATCATCGTCATGCCTTCGGCCTTCAGCTGTTCGATGACCGCCAGAAGGCGCTCGACGATGACGGGTGCGAGGCCGAGAGAGAGCTCATCGATGATGAGAATCTCGGGGTCGTGCAGCAGCACCATCGCTAGCGCCAGGATCTGTTGCTGACCTCCCGACAACGATCCGGCCAACTCATCGCCCCGGTCGGCCAACTCGGGGAACAGCTCCAACACCCGGGCGATGCGACGTTCGGCTTCACCCTCCTGATTGCGATAGGGGTATGCGGCCATGGCGAGGTTGTCGTCGATGGTCATCGGCGTGAAGACACCCTTGCCGCCGGCCAGCATGTGAATCCCGAGCCCGTTCCGCTGCTCGGCCGAGGTGTAGGTGAACGTTCGACCATGAAGACGCACCACGCCGCGACTCGGTGTACCGAGGCCGGCCACCACGTTGAGGATCGTGGACTTTCCAGCACCGTTGGTGCCGAGAAGCGCCACCACTTCTCCCTTGAAAACTTCGAACTCCACATCGAACAGCACCTGGACGGGGCCGTACGAGAAGTCGAGGTTGCGAACCTGAATAACCGGGATGTCTTCGGGGTCGGCGAGCGCCATCTTCTCAATCTCGTCGCGGTCCTCGATCATCTCCTCAACCGCCAGCGAGATGTCACGACGGATGAAACGCGACCCGTACACGATGAGCAGGCCGCCGATGATCGCCGCCGGCGGAGCCACAATCCACATCGCCGTGCGGTTGCCGTATGCGTCTGAGAGCGAGCCAACCAGCAGACCGCCGAAGAACCCGCCCATGAGGAAGATGAACACCGGAAGGAACGCAAAGGCCAGGGCTCGGATTCGGAACGGCGAGACGGCCGCGATGATGGGCGCGGCGGCCACGAACGCTGCGGAGATCGCAGCCTGGGCGATAGCGATCATGATCACCAGCGTGACGATGGGCCGGATCTGTAGCGCGACGGCGTAGATGACGCCGGCAAGGATTACGAAGTATCCAGCCAGGCGCATCATGGCCGGCGGATCTTCGCGGAACTTTCGATCGAAGAGCTTTCCGACGAACGGAAGTACCGGAATCGAGACCACCCAGATCAACGACTCGACGACTCCCCGCTTGAGTGGTCCGAACCCGTACCGGCTTTCCATAAGCAGGTTGAACTGCAACGGCACGGCGATAAGCGCAAAACCAAGTACACCCACACCAACGGCCAAGAAGTAGAAGGCCCGCACCTTGGTAAGCCGGTTGTATGCCTGCCCGATGTCGATCGGTAGCTCTTCGGTGGCCGGCGAGTGCTGTTCGTCGGTGACTGCAGCCTCGATGTCGGCCGTGCTGCTCTGGAGGGTGTCGGTTTCATCGGTGTCGATTTCGTCGCCGAACACCGCGGCCTGGTCGAATTGACCCCGCCTTGGTTCCTTCAGCGTCGTGGAAGCGAGCCCCACGATCACCGGCGGGATGGCAAGGATGAAGAACGCCCAGCGCCAACCTTCGGTCCCGCCTACCGCCGCGGCGGTTCCTCCAACAATGAGTGGGCCCAAGAGCTGACCAAGGGGCCGACCGACGCCCTCAAGGGCGAAGATCTGGCTGCGCGCCTGTACCGGATAGCTGTCCGTCAGCAACGAGTTGGAAACCGGAATCCGGTACGCCTGCCCGGCTCCGGTTAGAGAGTTGGTGATGAACAGCTGGAAGGGGTTGGCCACGAGTCCACTGAAGAACATCGCCACCGCCCAGAACAGCGAGGCGATGGGAATGATGGCGACCCGCTTGATGCGATCGGCGATGGCGGCCATCGGCACGGCCCCGAGTACCAGGGCGACTCCACCAAACGACAGAACAGCGGTCAACGCGGTGTCAGAAATACCGAACGTGTTCTGAATGTCGGGCGCCACGACCCGGGTCGCTCGTGGGATGTCGTCGATCAGGTTCAACAGGAACATGAACGCAACCATTTTTGCGCCGCCGATGCGAATGGCTTCGCGCAGCGACATCGGGTCGTCGCCGACGCCGGGCAAAAGGTCGTTGGGCAGAACCACCTCGGCCGCAAGGGCCTCCTGTTCCTGCTGACGGCGGGCTTCTTCCTCAAGAACCGACGCTGTTAACGAGGCCGCGACGGTGTTGGACCCGGCACCCTCCGCTGCAGGTGCGTCGTCCGGGTCATGTCCCCCGGTGCTTTTCGGAGGCTGTGCCTCGCTGCTCAACGGTCCCCCATAGCGGCTTACAGACTGGCGCACGTCGGTGCGCATTCAAAATCTGGCGGAGTGTCAGATACGGTATTGGCTACACAAATACGGTGACCCGCCTCACCGGTTAGAGGGGAACAAAACCATGAGCTTGCAGAACTCATCTCGATCGAGAGCGAACACGCGAATGTGGTCGAGGCTTATCGCTGTGCTGGCGTTGTTTGCGCTCATCGCTGCCGCGTGTGGCGGCGGCGAAGTAACCAGCGATGACGACGATCAGGAAACCACCACGGCTACCGAGGCTCCGGCCGAGGACGAACCCGAGGACGAACCCGAGGACGAACCCGAGGACGAACCCGCCGACGACGAGCCCGCGGACGAACCCGCCGATGACGCTCCGGCGCTCACCGCATCGTTCCGGGGCGTCACCGAGGACACCATCACCATCGGTGTCACCATGCTCGACTTCGTTGATCTGGTCGAGAAGAACCTCTCGCCGCAAGGCTGGGGCGACCAGCAGTTGGTCATGCAGACCTACTTTGACAACGTCAACGCAAACGGCGGCATCAACGGACGCATGATCGAGCCGATCTATGAGTTCTACACACCGCTCGGCACCACCGTGGCCGCCGAGGTTTGCACCCGACTCACCGTGGACAACGAGATCTTCGCCATCATCGGCGGCTTCCTCGGCCCGGCCGAAACCGAGAACGTCTGCATTACCGATACCAACAACACCGTTCTCATCGGTGGTCAGCAGTCCGAGGAACGCCTCGAGCAGGCGCAAGCCCCCTGGCTCCAGACATCATCGCTGCGGAACCGTCGTCTGTCCGTATTCGTTGACCTCCTCGAACAGGACGGCCGTCTCGACGACGCCAGGGTAGCCATCATTGGCTCGATCGAACTCGAGGACGTGTTCGAACAAGCTGAAGCCCTCTTCCAGGAAAAGGGAGTCGAGCCGGTACTTGTCGCTATCAACGACGTTCCCCAAGGCGACATCGTGGCCGAGAACGCCCGCTGGCAGGTCCTGGCCGAGAACATTCGAGCATCTGGAGCCGAGCAGGTTCTGGTCATCGGTAGCGGTCAGGCCGGCGCTCGAGGAATCTTCGAGAACGGTCTCGACGTCGAGAAGTGGTTCCTCGAACGGAACGCCATCGACAACCCGGGCGAGAACACCACCGTCGAGATGCTCGAAGGCGTCATCACTCCGACCGGTCTCACCAATGACGAGATCTACGACGAGGAAGGCACCCAGCAATGCCGCGAGATCTTCTTCGCCGCAAACCCCGACATCATCGAGGACCGTCTCCCCAGCGAGTACGCCGAGGGCGAGGAGCAGTGGTTCAACCCCATCATGAGCTACTGCCGTTGGATCCAGGCATTCACCCAGGTGGCGACGGCCGCCGGCCCTGACCTGACGCCCGAGACCTTCCTGGCAGCGGCCGAAGGACTCGGCGACTTCAAGCTTCCGGGCCTGCCGTTCTCCTCGTTCGGTCCCGGCAAGTACGACGCCGACGACTCGTTCCGCCTGTCGGTCTTCGACATGACCATCGGCGAAGACGGCGACCTCTCACCAATAACCGACATCCTCGACGGCGACCTCTAACCGTCAACCTACGAGACAAAACTGTCGCTCGCGAACTCCGTAAAGTGTCAGACACTTTACGGAGTTTTGGGAGCTTTGAGGATGTTGACTGCATGGGCTGCGGTATCCGCCATTGCAGGATCTTCGGCGATCCTCTGACGAGCGCTCCGGATCGCCGAATACACGGTGCTCTTTGAGCCGAACCCATGCCACCCAGCAATCTCGTCGAGCGAATGCGCTCCACGATCAGCAGCGAGAAGCGCCTCCAGATGTCGCAGTCGAGCCTGCGCCCTAGCTCCCGGTATGCCTAGTGGCCCGCCGGCCGCCGCCACCTTCACGGCAGCACGGATTTCCGCAAGCGAAGGCGCTGTTCGTTGCGTCGGCCCATATGTCCGGACACCAGCGGAGAAGGGAGCCTTGTCCGTCGGAAGGTCCTGCTCGACAAACGCGATGTATTTCGCGCGGCCACCAGCGAGCCTCAGTGGAATGTCGTGAGAGATGGGAAGTCCTCCAACCGACCTGGAGCCTTCTGTCGCGTACGCCGAATAGCTAGACCATGGATGGCTGGCGATATCTATACCGACCTCCAGAGGGTTCCGATGCACATAGCGTGTCGCAGTCACGAGATACGCGTCGTCGTCGAGGACCTCCGAGTCAAAACGATGGCCATTGAGTGGTCCTGTGAATCCGTGCGCACGGTTGAAGTGCCGGGTGTACGACGCACCAACGCACCGCATCATCGACGACGCATTGCCTACTGGGCAACGCACGATGAGGTGGTAGTGGTTTGCCATCAGGCAAATGGCGACGACCTCAATTCCCAATTTGGAGCTAAAGCGAGCGACTGCCCCAAAGAACGCTCGGCGGTCGCTCTCGGTGATGAAGGTGTCGTATCTTCGAGCGCCCCGGTTGGTGATGTGGAACCACCCAACGTGGCTGTCATTTCGTGTCGGTCTCCCCATCCATCCGAAGATAGGGAGACCGTATGACAACGAAACTCCATAAAGTGTCTGACACTTTATGGAGTTTCGAACTATGCAGTTTGGGCTGGTGGGTCTAGCCGCCTGAGGGTACGTAGTTGCCGGTTGGGACTACGCAGGTGTTCTGGTCGTCGAAGGCTCGGTCTTCGCCGAAGGTGCATGGCCACGTCCAACGGGTTTCCTGGACCACGTTGTAGATGCCGGTCTGACCATCGACGGAACCGGGAATCATGCCGTTGGTGTCGACCGGTCCGAGGTTGGCGATGGCCTCGGCAATCGACTCGGGAGTCGGGTTGTCGCCAGCGTTGTACAAGACTCGAGCCATAATCCGCAACTGGGTGCAGATGGTGGCGACCATGCCGGCAGCCGATCCGTCGTCAGCACTGAAGTAGTCGTGCAGCGGACCACCCTGTGCTGCATAGGTGTTCAAGCACAGTTCATTGAACGGTGGGACGACTGCACCCTCGGTGCTGGCGTGCCCGGTGTAGGCCGAGTCGACCAGGAAGGCGTTGTTGTAGAGATCGGCGGCTGCCTCGCCACCAAAGGCCCGCACCTTTGACGACACCAGGTCGCCGTTCTGGCTGTTGAGCGACGAGTTGAAGAACTGCACGTCGCCGGTTGCGTAGCCCTGCGTCACCATCTCCGACACATAGCCGGGAAGCGACAAAATGTTGAGCCCCGGGAAGATCGCGTCCACCCCGGCTGACCGCATTCCGGCCACGCTGTCCTGAAGCCCCTCGGTGCAACTGGTGCCACCAGCACAACCAATAACGTCAGAAACCGCAACCTCGTGCCCAAGCTCCACCAAGGTGTTCTCGATGGTGACAAACTCCTCGGCGATACCCGGGGTATCCGGTGCGACCAGACCAATTGTCCTTCCCTCAAGGAGGCCAGCCGCGTCAGCCTGGATCACCAGATCTCGCAACGCCGAGACCTGGCTCGGGAAGGCCGTGATAAGCCGGCCCTGGCTTCGCTCATAGAACTCGGCCGGCAGGCCCTGCGTCGTAATGAGCGGGGTCTCGTGCTCCTCGGTCACACAGAAGACCGCTGAGCCCTGGAAACCCGTGGAGTTGAGAACCATCACCGAGTTGTTGTCTTCGGTCAACTGCAGACATGCGCCGGTGAGTTCCGCCACGGTATCGGGGGCAAGCGGGCTGGACTCTGCGGTGATCAGCTCCACGGTGCGGCCCCGAATCGTGCACTCGTTCAACGCGTCGACCAGGAACTCGAATTGCTCGGCGACATCGCCAACCTCGACACCAAAGCCGATGGCGGCAAGCTCCTCAAGTGTGCTTCGAAGGTGGCCAATCTCGATCGTGTCTTCGGTGATGCCATCCATGCTGGCGGTGCGACCCTCGGCCGCAGGATGCTCCTGGCAGAACTCATCGAGACTGCTGAACGGATCGACGCTGCGATCGAACGTGGATTGGAATTCTGCGAACAACGGAATGCCGGAGGTGTCCTCGGCAAAGATGGGCTCCGGCGCTGCGTCGTCAGCATCGGTTTCTTCTGCGGGCTCGGCGTCGTCGTCGCCCGCATCGTCGCCAGCGTCGGCATCATCGCCACCAGCATCGGCGTCGTCATCAGAGGTATCGGTGTCACCACCGCCATCATCGGTAGTGGCCTGATCATCCTGATCGACGTCGGTCGACGTGCTTTCGCCTGTGCAGGCAGCCGCGACAAGAGCCAGCGCTACCAGTGCAACCAATAAACGAACCATCAATGAACGCTTCATTGTTCCCCCTCGAAACAAGACTTGTGACGTAAGTCATCAGTTACCCGAAAGGTAGTCCAAGCTCCCTATGGAAAGCAGATCGCGGCAAATCAAGTGCGCTGCCATTTGATTCCCGAGTACCCCAGACACCAAGATCATGCAGGCTCGTGGTGGCGACACGCAGCTGGGGGCCAACACAGGGGATCGGATTCGCGACGTGGACGCTGAGGAGCCAACTGAAAGCGCCGGGGCTCTGGCGCAAACGGTGTTGGTCGAAGAAGCGCGCCGCCAGGCAACCCAGGCCGAACGCGACGAACGCACGATTCTTCCCGACGACCTCCTTCCCGGTGTCGGCGACAAACCGATGTCGGCCAAAGAAGCCATGCAAATCGGCGGCAAGTCGATGCTGGTTTTCATGTTCCTTCTCAACGTCATCGACGACCTGCCCCGAGCCATCAGGGTCGTCGCCCCCGACATTCAAAACACCTTTGGCCTCTCCGACACCGCCCTGACCGGAGTTCTTTCCTTCGGCGGCGTGGCCCTGGTTCTCGGTGCCGTCCCGATGGCCGGGCTGGCCGACCGCATCAAGCGCGTCACCATCATCCCGTTCGCGTCGTTCTTCTGGGCAATCACAATGTTTCTCACCGGGATCGTCACCAACTCGTTCCAGCTGTTCATGACCAACGCGTTCACCGGCGCCGGGCAGGCCTACCGAATCCCGGTGTCGAACTCGCTACTCACCGACGCCTACCCGGTCCAGGCCCGAAGCCAGGTCTTTGCACTCGAAGGAGTCGGCCGCCCGCTTGGTCAGCTGCTAGGTCCGCTCATCGTGGGTGGCGTCGCCGCCATCGCGGGTGGCGACGAAGGTTGGCGTTGGGTGTTCGTGGTTCTTGCCGTCCCACCGATCCTGGTCGGCCTCGCCTCGTTCCGGTTGAAGGAGCCCCGACGCGGGCACTTCGACCAGAAGGCCATTCTGGGCACCGACGACCCGGCCTACGACGAGCAGCTGTACGACTACGACGATGATGACACCGAAGAAGAACTGCCGGTAAGTGTCAGCCAGGCCTTCGCCCGGCTCGGCAAAGTCAAGGCGTTCTACTACTTGGCGGTTGGCGTGGGCGTCCTTGGCTTTGCGCTCATCGCAGTACCCCTGCAGTTCAACCTGCTTCTCGAAAGCAGGTACGGATTCGGTCCGCTCAAGCGGGGCATCGTCGAGTCGCTGATCTGGGTCATCACCATCCCGATCCTGCCGTTTGTCGGCAAGCTGCTCGACCGCAAGTTCCGCGAGGATCCACCCGCCATGATGCGCCTGGCCGGCTACTTCGTGATTCTGTCCGGCGTGCTGTACGCGGTGGGTCTTCCCATCAGGCCAATCGGACCACTCGTCGTCTTCATCGCACTGGCCCAGGCCGCTATCGCTTCGGCGTTTGTGGCCGCCGGTCCAATCATCGCGGCGGTTTCGCCGTTCCGAATCCGTGCCCAGGCGTTCGCCTTTCTGCCGGTGTTCATCTTCCTCATGGGTGGTTTCTTCGGCGGACTCTTTGTGGGCCAGCTGTCGGACTCGTTCGGCAACCGAACCGCCATGTGGGTGGTCGCCCCACCGGCCGCCATCATCGGCGGAATGCTGATC
>CAZGVQ010000048.1:0-11928 GCA_964529355.1 uncultured Acidimicrobiales bacterium | reverse complement strand
TTGCGAGCGACCGACCATAGATACAGCGAGCTTGCGAGCCACCGACCAAAGATGGCGCGAATGCGCAGGCGTAGGGCGCGAGCCTGTAAGAATGGCGAAGCGTCGACCAGAAGTAGGCGTTTACCTTGCGGCTGAGGCAGGGTTACCGATAGTTATACGGGTACACTTGTGAGTACTTTCACGAGAGGATGAAGAAGCTGTGGTTGCCTTCGTGGCCTCACTGATCGTTACGGTCGTAATGGTGGGCATTTTCTATTGGTACGCGGCCCGACGTCCGGCCGACCTCGCGCCGTCGTGGGGCGAGGCCATGATCTGGGCCACGTACATGTTCACGTTCATCTTCTGGATCTACGGCGTGGTGCCGCACCAGTTCCTCACGTGGGCTGACAACGAACTCAACTGGCGTCCCGACAAGATCATCTTCGGCATCGGCGACATCCTCAAGCCACAGGCCTTCGGCGGTTGGCTGCCCTTCACCCTCACCTACCTTGTGCTGCGCGACGTCATCGCCGTCGTCATCTACAACATCCTTCTTGGCCTCAACGTCAAGATGTTCCTCGACTGGCAGAACCGGGGCGACAAGAAGGCCAAGGCCGACGCCGTCGTGCCCGCTTCCGATTACGGTCGCCCGCTCCTGAAGGAAGGCGCCAAGGCCTGATGCCTGTCCCGTCCGTCGCGCTGATCGAACTCGCTCAGGAGGTTTGCTGGTGACCACCACCGATGCCAATCCCCCCATGCCCGAGTTTCGCGACGACTACGTGTTGCAGGAAGTCGACGCCGACTGGCTCGCCAAAGCAGTCAAGCCAAAGCAGTTCATTCACATCGATCAGGCCGAGTGCATCATGTGCGAAGGCTGCGTCGACATCTGCCCGTGGAAGTGCATCCACATGGTGTCGCCCTCCGCGATCGATGAGGCCATCGGCACCGAACTCCCGGGTTCCGACCCGTCTGACCACGTCATTTTCACCATCGACGACGACGTCTGCACTCGCTGCGCTCTCTGTGTCGATCGCTGCCCCACCGGCGTGATCATTCTCGGCAAGATCGGCGCACCCCCGGCCGACGGCGACCCGCATCAACGAACCAACACCCACGGTTACGGATATGGCATGCGCCTCGGCTAGACCGAAGCCCGAGATCGTTGCAATATCCAGATCTAACGCAATCAAGTAACACCAGAAGCACTACCAGGTAAACAAGGAAAGCCAAAGGAAAGACGTTGTGACTGCTACCAAAGAGCCGCTCGGCGAAAAGGTGCAAAAACAGGTCAGCGACCTTGTCGACAAGACCCAGGGAAGCCAGGCATGGAACTCGATCTTCCGTCCCGGCTCGATCTTCCGGAAGGGCTACACCGACAGCCCTCGTAACCGTTCGTACGTGATCATGAACAGCGTGCTCTATCACCTTCACCCGGTGAAGGTGAAGCGTCATGCGGTGAAGGTCAGCTACACGCTGTGTCTCGGCGGCCTGTCATTCTTCCTGTTCATTCTTCTCACCGTTACCGGCATCTTCTTAATGTTCTTCTACCGGCCAACCGCAGCAGCGGCGTGGCAGGACATCTACACGCTGCAGACCTCGGTGACCTTCGGGCTCCTTGTGCGAAATATGCATAGATGGGCCGCACACCTCATGGTGTTGTCGGTCTTCCTTCATATGGCCCGCGTGTTCTACCACGGTGCCTACAAGGCCCCCCGCGAATTCAACTGGGTCATCGGTGTGATGCTGCTGCAGTTCACGCTGCTGCTTTCCTTCACCGGTTACCTGCTCCCATGGGATCAGCTCGCACTGTGGGCCGTGACCGTGGGTACCAACATGATGGGCTACACGCCGGTGTTTGGTGAACAGGTCCGGTTTGTGCTTCTCGGTGGCGTCGAGATTGGTACCGATACGCTTCTCAGGTGGTACGTCCTTCACGTGCTGATGTTGCCCTTTGTCACTGTCATCTTCATGGCCATCCACTTCTGGCGGGTCCGAAAAGATGGCGGTATCTCTGGACCTCTCTAGGTCCAGACCTCAGTAAGAAGTAGTGCGCTAGTAGAATTAGGAGTAGGGAGAAATCAATGACCGAGATCCCCGAACATCTTCGAAAGCGGGCCGAAGAAGCCCGCAAAAAGGCCGAAGCCGCCGCCGGCGGAGGAGCCGACGCGGCTGCACCCGCCGAAGCTGCTGGTGCCGCTGCGGCAAGTGGTGATGCTGGCGACACTGCTTCCGGAGACAGTGAGGCCGCCAGCAAGATCCCCGCGCACCTTCTCGAGCGAAGCAAAGCTGCCAAAGCCGCAAAGGCTGGTGCCGGAGCCGGTACCGATGTCGCCACCGCAGCGCCCGCAGCTGCCGTCGCCGCTGCACCCGCAGCTGCGGCCCCGGTGGCCACCGGTCCGGGTGGTCACACCCAGCGCCTGCTCACCGTGGTCAAGTCCGGTTCGATTCAGGACGTCAAGTCGGTACCCCAGGACAAGGTGCACGTTTGGCCGCACCTTCTGGTGGCCGAGTTCGTGGCGGCTGGTGTCATCACCGCCTTCACCCTCATCTTCTCGATCTTCGTCAATGCTCCGCTTCTGGAGCTTGCCAACTTCAACGAGACCCCGAACCCGTCGAAGGCCCCTTGGTACTTCCTCGGACTTCAGGAACTCCTCACCATGTTCCACCCAATGGTCGCTGGTGTGACCATTCCCGGCATGGGCCTCATCTTGTTGGTGATGGCGCCCTACCTCGACAAAAACCCCTCCAACAAACCTGAAGATCGCAAGTTCGCGATCTCACTTATGACCATCCACATCATGTTCTGGGCAGTACTGGTGATGATCGGTTCCTTCTTCCGAGGACCGGGCTTCAACTTTGTCTTCCCCTGGAACGACGGCCTGTTCTTCGAGCTGTAAGGAGCCCCCCAAATGACTGCAATCATCATCGGTATCATCGTTCTCGTACTCCTGGCGCTGGTGCTCGTCATCGCCGCCGGTCGGCGTAGCGACACAGGTGACGCCATCGGGTCGATCTCGCGCGAGACATCCAAGCGTGACAAGGCCATGGTGTTCGACGACGACGGCGAAGAGCTTGTCTCGGGCAAGCAGTACGAAAAGGCGATCGTGGCCGCCCGCAAGCAGGAATCCACCGATCTCGTGCTCGCCGAGGCTGCACCGCCGGCCCCCTACATCCCACCGGACCCCGAGCAGATCGGCGTGACCCGTCGTATGTTCTTCAACCGCGGCATCATCGCCATGTTCGGCCTGGGCCTCTCGGGCTTTGGCGCTGCATGCATTGCCTTCCTATGGCCATCGGGTGTCAGCGGCTTCGGCTCACGCATCAACGCTGGTCTCATCAGCGACCTCCGTGCAGAGATCCGGGCCAACAACGGATTCCTCTACAAGGCCGAGGGTCGTATGTGGCTCACCGAATACCCAGCGGGCTCCATCGAAAAAGCTCGTGCGGTCTACAGCGGACCTGAGCTGGTCGGTATGACCGCCGGAGTGGTCGCCCTCTTCCAGAAGTGCCCTCACCTCGGCTGCCGCGTTCCCGAATGTGCAACCTCGCAATGGTTCGAATGCCCGTGCCACGGCTCGCAGTACAACCGAGTTGGCGAGAAGCGCGGCGGTCCTGCTCCCCGTGGAATGGACCGGTTCGCGATGAGCGTCACCGAAAAAGGTGAGCTCGTGGTCAATACTGGCGCCATCATCCAGGGTCCGCCGATCGGCACCAACACCACCGGCCAGGAAGCCGAAGGCCCCAACTGCATCAGCGAAGCTTCACACGGCTAACTGGTACTCTGCCCCATCTAATCTACTACGGTCACTCCCTTGTCTTTGCTCCTCGCAGCCTCAACCCAGCGCACCATCGGCTGGATCCTGGCGATTCTCGTCACGGTACCGGTGGTGTTCCTGCTGGTTCGCCGGGCCTTTGTCATCCTCTTCCGTGCCGACCCCGAGGTCGGTTCGGAAATCGAGCTCGCCCCGAACCGCGCGCCAGCGGTTCCCGACGAGTTTCTGGAAGGCACCCGGCTCGACCGAAGCTTGGGCGCCGGGCTCGTAACGCTCGCGCTGATCGGCGTGATTCTTCCGTTGTACTGGTTAGGAGAGCCCGGTCGTCTCGACGGTGCCCTCGCCAACGGCGACCGCATCTTCACCGATCGTGGTGGCGAGTCCTACGAGGAGAGCTGCACCGCATGTCACGGTCCTGAAGGCACCGCTGGCGCAGCATCGTTCACCCTCACCGACGCCGGCGGAAACTTCGTTTCTCAGGTGTCCTGGGCTGCACCAGCACTCAACACCGTGCTTACCCGGTTCAGCGAAGAAGAAGTTCGCCACGTGCTCAACTTCGGCCGCAACGGCGTCATGCCCGCCTGGGGTGCACCCGGCGGTGGCCCGATGACCGAGCAGCAGGTCGACAACCTCATCGTCTGGATGCGCTCGATTCAGCTTGAAGAAGAGCAGATCCAGGCCAACGTTCGCGAAGGCGCCCAAGAACGCAAGCAGGTACTGCTCATGGAGTCCGGCATGGGTGCCGAAGAAGCCGCCGAGGCGGCAGCCGACTTCATGGCCGATGTCGATGCCATGCTCGCACCACTTCGCGCCGATGCCGAAGAAACGCTTTCGGCTCGAATCAGCGGTGTCGAGCGCCTGCCCGAAGGTCCCGACCGCGTTCGCGAGTTGGGTCGCATCCAAACGCAGATCGAAGCCTTCGTCGCCGCCGATCTTCTCGACCTGCCTGTGGAAGAGAAAGGCCTCCTCATCGAATGGGGTGAGGTGCTGTTCACCAACCGCGCCGATTCGGGTGTCTATGGCTGCGCTCGATGCCACACACCCGGCTACTCGTACCAGGCCGTCGAGCAGGCAGTAACCGTCGACGGCCAACCGGTGCTTGACGAATACGATCAGGGTGGCGGCGCCTTCGGGCCGAGCCTCACCGGTGGAGCAACCATCACCAGATTTATCGAACCGTCGCAGCAGCAGGGTTTCATCGCCATTGGCTCCGAGACCGGTGTCAGCTACGGCTCGACCGGCCGGACCTCGCAAGGCTCGGGTCAGATGCCTGGCTTCGGGGCTCGATCCGAGGGCGGCAACGACTACAACGCCCTGCTCACCGAACCCGAAATCGCAGCGATTGTTGCGTACGAGAGGAGCCTGTAGTGCTTGGGACTCTTGCCACGATTGCGCCAGAGCTCACGCTCGCCGCTATCGAGTTTCGGCCTCAGATCGCCGGTGTTCTCACCGTGCTCATCGGCACCATCGTGCTCATGGGATCGATCTGGCTGATCATCTCCACCAACAGCGGCATCCGGCTCGGCACGCTTATCTCGCTCGCCGGGTTCTTCGGCTGGATGTTCATCATGGGCGTCTTCTGGTGGATCTACGGCATCGGCTACGCAGGCTCGGCACCGGTGTGGGTCACCAACGACATCAACCGTGGCGATCTGCAATCGTCTGGTCTTGAAGAGGCTCGGCAGTTGGCCAGCACCGAGACGCTGGACTTCACCGCCTTCGATCTGGTGGTCAACGGCGACAGCGAAGAAGCCACCGCCGAGTTCAACACGATGGCGAACCTCCGCGACACTGTCGAGATCCCCGACCTGATCCGCGACGAAGTCACCGAATCGCTCTTCCCCGGCCAGCTCTTTGAGAACCTCACCAACGACGAGCAGGACGTCGTTGCCATCGAAGCACGCGAGGTCGCATGGGCTCGCCTCAGCGAGGATCAGCAGCTGGTGCTCGAGGAGAGCTTCAACGAGTTCGCCGACGATCGTCGTCTTCGCAACGAGATCGTAACCTTCACCGAGCTGGCAACCATCGCTCCCGAACTCATCGAGGATGCCGGCTTTGTGCCCGGCGACTGGCGACTCATCTCCAGCGCGCAGGCGGGCGAAGCGCAGGCTCAGGCATCCGCTGACCTGCTCTCGGCCGGTTTGTTCAGCGCCGGTTCGGAGTTCAAGTTCCTCGATGCGTATGCCATTGGCGGCAAGCCGATCCGGGTCATCCCCGAGGATGCCGGCTGGATCGAAGAGCACTGGATCCGGGTCCGTCACAAGGTCGGAACCATCATCAACTTCCGCCACCCGGTGCACCACACGGTTGTCCAGGTACAGGCCGTCAACGTGGTCGAAGCCGAAGCCGGTCAAGCACCACCTCGGCCCACCGTCAACCCCAGCGAGCCGGTTATCTCTGTCGTGATGACCCGCGACCTCGGCAACGTCCGATTCCCACCATTCATGGTGTCGCTCGGATCCCTCATCATTTTCTTGGTTCTCTGCTATCTGCTGCACGTCCGAGATCAGGACGCCATGGCTCGCCGATCGGCGTTTGAGGCAGAGAAGGCAATGGCCTAGCCGATGCTGAGCCAATACCTTCCGGTATTCGCGCTCCTGGTTCTGGCGGCACTCTTTGCTGCTCTGAGCTTCGGGGGTTCCAAAATGTTGGCGCCCCGCCGACCCAACGACAAGAAGCTCGCGCCCTATGAGTGCGGCATCATCCCGGCCAAGGACACCCCCGAACGCTTCCCGGTGCGGTTCTTCCTCATCGCGATGATCTTCATCGTCTTCGACATCGAGATCATTTTCTTCTACCCGTACGCCATCGTGCACCGCGGCCTTGGCCTCTATGGCATTATCGCCCTGGTCATCTTCACCGCCGCAGTGTTTGAGTCCTTCGTGTATCTGGTGAGCAACGGCGCACTCGACTGGGGACCGGCAAAGAAGGCTCGTCTGCTGTCGCCGGCCGTCAGTGCCGAGCGCACCACCACAAGTACCGTGCGCAAGGTTGGCCTCGAGGGTCGTTTCGAACCATCTGCTCCCGAAGAAGCTGCATAAACCATGGCGATTGGCGACGTACTCGACGAGGGCCTCGAAGGCCTCGATCACAACTTTTTGACTGGCAACATCGAAGAGCTGGTGAAGTGGGCACGAGCTCGCAGCTGTTGGCCAGCCACGTTCGGTTTGGCCTGTTGCGCTATCGAGATGATGGCGACCGGATCCGGGCACTACGACATGGCCCGTTTCGGCATGGAGGTCTTTCGGGCCTCTCCTCGTCAAGCCGATCTCATGATCGTCGCCGGCCGGGTTTCCCAGAAGATGGCGCCGGTGCTTCGTCAGGTCTATGACCAGATGATGGAACCGAAGTGGGTCATCTCGATGGGAGTCTGCGCATCAAGCGGCGGGATGTTCAACAACTACGCGATTGTGCAGGGCGTCGACCAGGTTGTTCCCGTCGATGTCTATGCGCCGGGTTGCCCTCCGGGTCCCGAGACACTGCTTCACGCGATCATCACCCTGCACGCCAAGATCGAAAACGGCGAGCTCACCAAGCGTCGGGCCGCCACCGGTGCGGGCGCCGAACTGCTTATCGAGCAACGCGATGGTCAGAGCGCTGCCCTGCAGATCGGGGGCTGATTCATGTCTGAGGACTCCGCCGACGAGACTCCTGAGGAGTCCGGCACAGACGCTGCGGCGCCCGGTGAAGACCTTTCCTATGGCGTGCCCTTCACCGAGTCACACGGCGAACAGGTACTGCACCCCAGCGGCCCCGAACTCCTGGCCACCGTCGAAGCGCTGAAGGCCGATGGTTTCAAAACCCTTCTCGACGTCATTGGCGTCGACTACCTGACCCACGGCGGGAACCGAGATCTTCCAGCCTCGGTCGCCCCAGAACGCTTCGAGGTTGTCTACCTCTTCCGGGCCCACATCAAGCATCAGATCGTGCGGGTTCGGGTACAGGCCGACGCCGCTGACCCGATGATTCCGACGCTGTTCGACCTGTTCCCCGGCGCTGAGACACCCGAGCGCGAAGTATTCGACATGTTCGGCATCACCTTTGATGGTCACCCCGACATGTGCCGCATCCTGATGCCCGAGGACTGGGATGGTCACCCACTGCGCAAGGACTACGGCATCGGCCGAATCCCTGTGCAGTTCAAGGGTGCCCCAGCCCGCAGCTAGGAGCCTTACGATGACTACTTCTCTTGACTCGTCGCCTGACTCGGCTGACGCCTCGGCAGGCGCCGAGGGGGTCACCGCTGACGATCACCGCGCCTCTGAAACCGAGAACACCGAGCGGGTTTTTCGCCGCGGCGACGACTCGGCGGTCCTGCGGATGACCGAAGCCGAGGTTGCGCAGCTCGCAATCGACGCACCAAACGTGGCGCTCGAGACCAACACTGACGAACGCACCATCATGAACATGGGCCCGTCGCATCCCAGTACCCACGGTGTGCTTCGCCTCGTTCTCGAACTCGAAGGCGAGATCGTCAAGCGGTCCAAGCCGGTGGTGGGCTACCTCCACACCGGTATGGAAAAGACCGCCGAGGATCTCACCTACCTCCAGGGCTCCACCAACGTCACCCGCATGGACTACGCCTCGCCGCTCTTTTCTGAGCTGGCGTTCTCGCTTGCGGTCGAGAAACTTCTCGGGGTCGAGATTCCCGAGCGGGCCACCTGGATCCGCATGCTCATGTGCGAGCTCAATCGCATGTCGTCGCACCTGCTCTTCATGGCCACCAACGGCATGGACCTCGGTGCGGTCTCGATGATGATCTACGGCTGGCGCGAACGCGAAGAAGTCCTGCGCTTCTTCGAGATGGTCACCGGCCTGCGGATGAACCACAACTACATCCGCCCGGGTGGCGTTGCCGCCGACCTTCCCGATGGCTGGCGCGACGAAGTCCTCCGCCTTCTCGAACTCATCCCGCCTCGTCTTGAGGAATACGACATCCTCATGACCGGCCAGCCAATCTGGCGTGAACGTCTTCAGGGCGTCGGAGTGCTCAACAGCGAAGAAGCGTTGGCGCTCGGAGCTACGGGTCCCATCCTTCGCTCCACCGGCTTTGCCTGGGATCTGCGCCGCGATGACCCCTACCTGGCCTATGACGAGGTCGACTTCGACGTGGTCGTCGGAACCTACGGCGACTGCTTTGACCGTTACGCCATCCGACTCAACGAGATCCGCGAGTCCATGCGCATCGTGCAGCAGTGCCTCGACAAGATGCCCATGGGCGACTTCCGGGTGCAGGACAAAAAGGTCACCCCGCCGCCACGGGCTCGAATCGACGAGTCGATGGAAGCACTCATTCATCACTTCAAGATCTTCACCGAGGGCTTCAAGGTTCCCGAGGGCGACGCCTACGCGGCCGTCGAATCACCACGAGGCGAATTGGGCGTCTACATCGTCAGTGACGGCGGTCCAAAGCCCTACCGTATGCATGTGCGTGGCCCGAGTTTCATCAACCTGCAGACCCTGCCGCATCTGATGTATGACGGCCTGCTGGCCGACGGCGTAGCCGTCATCTCGTCGGTCGATCCAATCATGGGCGAGGTCGATCGGTAACATGGCCCGTTTTTCCAGCGACAACCTTGAACTCGCGCAAGAAATTATTGCCCGCTACCCGCGCAAGAAGTCTGCGGTCATTCCACTGCTGCACCTGGCTCAGGAACAGGACGGCTACGTCACCAACGAAGCGATGGCCCACATCGCCGAGATCACCGACGTCACCGCGGCCGAAGTCATCGGTACTTGCACCTTCTATGAGATGTTCAAGACCCACCCGGTGGGCAAGTACGTCATCAACGTGTGCACCAACATCTCCTGCCAACTCCTCGGCGGCGAGGAGCTGTTGCATCATCTTGAGGAAACGCTCGACATCCGGTCGGGCGGCACCACCGCCGATGGTCTGTTCACCATCGAGGACTACGAATGCCTTGCGGCCTGCACCGAGGCACCATGCATGCAGGTGAACTACCGGTACTTCCACCGCATCAGCAACGATGAGGTCGACGAGGTCATCGCCGACCTTCGTTCCGGAAAGTTGGCCGACACGGTGCCCGAGCACGGTGTGCTCCAGCGGGTACGTCAGACGATCCCGGCCGAGAAGCTGGCCGGCATTGCGCCGCCTGAGACGGTGGTTGACGCTCCAGGCTGGATGGTCAGGAACGAACCGGTTCTCGCCGCTCGTGCCGCTGCCAAGGCGGCGGAAGAAGCCGCCGCAGAAGGATCGAGCGACTAATGCCCACCAACGCCTACGTTCCTCATGCTGCCGGCTATGTCGACAATGAGGGTCCAAAGATCGTTTCGTCGCGGTTCATTCACGAAGACGCGTTCACCCTCGAGCGTTCGCTCGCTACCGGCGGCTACGAAGGTCTGAAGAAGGCGCTCACCATGGCGCCGGTCGAAGTTCACGATGAAGTCCGCGACGCAGTGTTGCTGGGCCGCGGCGGGGCTGGTTTCCCCGCTGGTATCAAGTGGGGTTTCTGCCCTCCCGGCAAGTGGCCCATGTATCTCGTGGTCAACGGCGACGAATCCGAACCCGGCACCTACAAGGATCGGCTCCTCATGGAGATCGATCCGCACCAGCTCATCGAAGGCTGCCTTATCGCCTGCTACGCCCTCGGACTCTCGCAGTGCTTCCTGTACGTCCGGGGCGAGATGGCCCTGGCCCAGGAACGCATCGCCCATGCATTGAACGAGGCGTATGAGGCCAACCTGGTTGGCAAGAACATCCTGGGCACCGACTTCTCGGTCGACGTCGTGCTGCACTGGGGTGCCGGCGCCTACATCGTCGGTGAGGAAACCGCCCTCATCGAGAGTCTTGAGGGCGAACGTGGCATGCCGCGACTCAAGCCCCCGTTCTTCCCGGCAGCCATCGGCCTGTACGGCCAGCCCACCATCGTCAACAACGTCGAGACCCTGTCGAACCTGCCATGGATCATGGTGAACGGTGCCCAGGAGTACAAGAAATACGGCAGCGAAACGTCTCCCGGGACCCGACTGTTCGCAATATCGGGCCACGTCAAGCGCCCGGGTGTGTACGAAACCGAGCAGGGCATCACCACGTTCCGCGATCTGATCTACGGCGAGAACTTCTGCCAGGGCATGCGCGGCGATGACGAACTCAAAATGTTTATTCCCGGAGGCGCTTCGGCTCCGTGGTTCTTCCCCGAACAGGTCGATCTGCCACTCGAGGCCCGTCCGGTCGGTGCCGCGGGTTCCATGCTCGGCTCGGGGGCGATCGTCATCATGGATGAGTCCACCGACGCGGTGAAAGCATGCCTGCGCGTGGTGCGGTTCTTCGCTCGCGAGTCCTGCGGAAAGTGCACGCCATGTCGCGAAGGCACCACCTGGGAAGAGACCGTGCTGCGCCGCATCAACGACGGTCACGGACGACCCGGCGATATCGAAATGCTGTTGGACATCGCCG
This sequence comes from uncultured Acidimicrobiales bacterium, assembly GCA_964529355.1. GTDB lineage: Bacteria > Actinomycetota > Acidimicrobiia > Acidimicrobiales > SHLQ01 > CALLQB01. The sequence continues at coordinate 759 of CAZGVQ010000048.1, read as the reverse complement.
ACAACATCAGTCCGGGGCCCTATCCCACCGCCGCCTGGGAGGCCGAAGGAATCGAAGCGGTTCCTTTCCCACCCAAGCAGACAACCATCTGCCCGCTCGGTCCCTCTTCGGTCGCACCCATCACCTCGGCGATCAAGCGTTTCCGACCCGAGTTCGACGCCAAGATTCCCCAACGAACTTCTATCCCGGTCACTGCGAGTTGACCCCACAAGTTCTAGATTTCACAAGGGCTTCGCGGCTCTTTCCGTAGTTGCCTGACTCAAATTCTCTATGACCGACACCCAGCCCGAAACCGAGACTTCCGTCATGATCGTCGTCGACGGTCACGAAGTCGCGGCGCGCCCCGGTGAGCTGCTCATCGATGCGTGCCAGCGGGCCGGCACCTATATTCCGCGCTTTTGCTATCACGAGCGCATGAAGCCGGTCGGCATGTGCCGGATGTGTCTGGTCGAGGTCGACACCGGTCGGGGTATGGGCCTTCAGCCATCGTGCATGGTCCCGGTCGCCGAGGGCATGGTCGTCGATACGCAGAGCGAGCTCACCAAGAAGGCCCAGGACGGTGTTCTCGAGTTTCTGCTCATCAATCATCCGCTCGACTGTCCCGTCTGCGATAAGGGCGGCGAATGCCCGCTGCAGGACCAGACGATGGCCTACGGCCCGGGCGAGAGCCGCTTCATCGAAGAAAAGCGGCACTACGAAAAGCCCATCCCGATCAGCGACACGGTGTATCTCGATCGCGAGCGCTGCATTCTCTGTGAC
>CAZGVQ010000047.1:0-11945 GCA_964529355.1 uncultured Acidimicrobiales bacterium | reverse complement strand
GCGGTGTTCATGGCGTTTGCCTGTGCAGAGATCGACGTGGTGGGTCTGACCTCGGTGTATGGCAACCTGCCGATCGGCATCACCACTGACAACGCTCGGCGATTTGTCGAGATTGCGGGTCGGCCCGACGTGCCGGTGGCTCAAGGCGCAGGACGCCCGCTCGTTGCCGACGACATCGGGCCGGTGCCCTTTATCCACGGTGACAACGGCCTCGGCAACGCCCCCCTCGCCGATCCCACCGTGGAGCTTTCGGCGCTGCACGCCGCCGAGTTCATCTACCAGACCGCCTTGGCCAGTCCGGGCGAAATCACGCTCGTGCCCGTGGGTCCGCTCACCAATGTTGCGCTCGCCGTGCGCCTTCACCCCGACCTGCCCGAACTGGTCGAGGAAGTGGTGATCATGGGAGGCAACCCGTTCGCGGCTGGCAACGCGTCGCCGGGTGGCGAGGCCAACATGCTTCACGACCCCGAGGCGGCCGACATCGTGTTCGGTGAGGATTGGCCGCTCACGATGGTCGGTCTCGATATCACCGACGAGGTGGTGCTCGACCGGGCGCAACTGGGCGCCATTTCGGCCGTCGACACCCCGGCCAACAAGCTCCTGGCCGCAGCGATGCCGTTCTACCAGGCCTTCTACGAAGAGAACCTCGAGGGGTTCGCAGGGCTGTGTCCTCACGACGCATCGGCCATTGCGTACCTCCTGCGGCCCGAGTTGTTCGAGACCGTACGTAAGCCGCTCCGTGTGGAGATGCATGGGTTTGGTCGAGGAAAAACCTGGGCCGCCGACCCGTACCATCTGACGCAGCCCGGATCCCCCTGGCTGGGCCGTCCCGACATCACCATCTGCACCGGCGGTGATGCGCGAGCGATCAGCGAGCTCATCGTTGCCAAGCTCACCGGAGCCACCTCATGATCGACCAACCATCGGCGCCCGAGCTGCTTGAGGCTATGGCAGCCACGCTGTCCGAATCGGTGGTACCGGCCTGTGAGGGGCCGGCCCAACACGGCGCCCGCGTGGTCGCCAATCTCTGTCGTATCCTCGCCCGGGAGTTTCACCACGGTGCCTCGGGCACCGGCCAAACCACCGCCGACCTCGCTGAACTCCTCGGTGTCGACGGCGATGCTGAAGCACTTGTGGCCGCACTCGCCGACCGGTTGGAGAGCGGCGACGACACGCTCGATGGTGACCAGCTGTTCGCGGTGCTAAAGGCCAACGTCCGGCGGCGGGTCGATGTTGCCAAGCCCGGCTATGCAACCGATGAGGCCCCGCAGTGACCGCCGTCGAGCCGGACCTCGCAGCCGGGTTGGCCAGAGTTGTCGCTGATGGCGGCCTGGAATCACCCGCGGTGGAAGTCGTCGGAATTGCGTCGGCGGGCGCGACCCGCCGCACGCTGTTTCTCACTGTCGAGAGTGCCGGCCACACCATTCCCGCTGTCGCGCAGATCAGCGGCCCGCAGTTGATGCAGGTGGGCATGACCGTGGAGGACGAGGCGCAGCTCGTCCGGCTGGCTGAGTCCGCCGGGGTACCGGTTGCGACAGTGCTCGGCGCCTCGAATGACGATGCCGCGGTCGGAGGGCCCGTGGTGGTGTCGAAGCGAATCGATGGTCCGACGATCCCACGACACGTGTTGCGGCTGCTCGACGCCAGTCCGGATGTTCGTGAGGTGCTGATCGCGCACTGTGGAGATGCGCTCGCCAAACTTCACTCGGCCGACATCGAGCTCGCTCCCGAAACTCTGCCTCGACTCGACGCCGAGCGACCTGCCGAGTCGTACGTTCCCCAGCTTCATGACACGCTCGACCGGATTGACGCGCGGTATCCGGTGCTGCGCTACGGACTCCGCTGGCTCACCGAGCATCTGCCGACCCCGGCTCCGGCGCCGACGATCGTGCATGGCGACTTCCGAAACGGAAACCTCATCGTCAACGAGGCCGGCTTGGGTGCCGTGCTCGACTGGGAGTTGGCCCATATCGGCGACCCGATGGAAGACCTGGCCTACCTCTGCATGCGCACGTGGCGATTCGGCGCCGACGACTATCCCGCCGGGGGCTTCGGTTCGTTCGACCAGCTGCGCGAGGCATACGAGTCGGCGGGTGGCACCTGGCGCGACGACGCTTTTCGTTGGTGGATGACCGCCCGAACCGCATGGTGGGGCATTGGGCTCGCGTTTCAGGCCGACAACTTCCTCAAGGGGACCAGCAACTCCATCGTCCATGCGGCCAGCGGTCGACGTGTCGTGGAGCTCGAGTACGACCTCCTCCAACTCATCGAGTCTCAGACTCTGCAATCTTCATAGAAATCTTCAGAGAGAAGGATCCAACAACATGGACTTTGACATCCCAGACGACATCGCCAGCTATCTCGACGAGCTCGACCGATTCATCGAGGCCGAGATCAAGCCGCTTGAAGAAGCGAACATTCAGTTCTTCGACCACCGGCGAGAGAACGCTCGCACCGACTGGGACAACGAGGGTCTACCTACCCAGGAATGGGAAGACCTGCTCGGTCAGATGCGGACGCTGGCCGACGCAGCGGGTCACTTCCGGTTTGGTCTTCCAGCCGAGGTCGGTGGCAAGGATGGCTCCAACCTCGCCATGGCGATCATCCGTGAACATCTGGCGGCGAAGGGGCTGGGACTGCACAACGATCTGCAGAACGAATCGTCGATCGTCGGCAACCTGCCGTTCGCGAAAATGATGTTGGCCAAAGGAACCGATGCTCAGAAGGCCGAGTTTCTCGAGGCGGGCATCGTCGGCGAACGGCGGGTTTCGTTCGGGCTTACCGAGCCGAACCACGGTAGCGACGCGACCTGGATGGAGACCACCGGCGTGCGCGACGGCGATGAGTGGGTGATCAACGGCGAGAAGCGCTGGAACACCGGCATGCATCACGCAACTCACGACATGGTTTTTGCCCGCACAAGCGGTGAAGACGGCGACGGCGACGGCATCACATGCTTCCTGGTGCCGACCGATGCTCCGGGCGTTGAAATCGGCCCGTTCTGGTGGACGTTCAACATGCCCACCGATCACCCCGACGTGCGGTTCAAAGACGTCCGGGTGAGCGACGACGCCATGTTCGGCGATGAAGGACGCGGGCTCGAGTTGGCCCAACTGTTCGTTCATGAGAACCGGATCCGGCAAGCTGCCTCAAGTCTTGGCGCGGCGCAGCATTGCATCGACCTGGCGGTCGCGTACGCCAAGGAGCGCAAGCCATTCGGGAAGCCGCTTTGGCTCAACCAGGCCATCCAGTTTCCGTTGGCCGAACTCCAGACCGAGGCGGCGATGCTTCGTCCCCTCATCCACAAGACGGCTTGGAATCTCGACCGAAACCACCACATGGATGTCACCGCCGAGGTCAGCATGTGCAACTACCGGGCCAACCGCCTCGTTTGCAACGCTGCCGACCAGGCCATGCAGACCTGTGGCGGGATGGGCTACAGCCGGCATATGCCCTTCGAGCACATCTATCGCCATCACCGTCGTTACCGCATCACCGAAGGGGCCGAGGAGATCCAGATCCGGCGGGTGGCTGGAATCATGTTCGGCAAGACCGCCAAGCGCTAGCTTCGGCCAGAACAGAACGGGAGAGTTGTCATGAAAGGCATTCCGATATGGATCGCCGGATGGCTGCTGATTCTTGCGGCGGCCGGAATCGTGCTTGGTCTGCTCGAGCTGCTGAACCCGGGCTCATCGGGCGTGTTGTCGGTCGACACCGACCTTGAGTCCGGCGCCCTCGCTGCTCGAGGCTGGGGCGGTCGAAGTCTCGCCCTCGGAGTTACCGCGGTCATCGCGTTGGTGCTGCGGGAACGAGGCGCATTTGGTGTGGCCTTGGCCGGTGCGATCGCCCGGGAAGCCAGCGATCTCTACTCAGCGGTTGCTGAAAGTCAGGGGTTCATCGACTATGCGTTGCCAGCGGTGATGGGCGCCATCAGCGTGGTGGCGTTTCTGGGTGTTCTCGGGTCGGCGTGGACCAACCGGCGGGGCCGCGACGATCTTGCTCCGCCCGATGAACCACCCACCATGGAATCGATGATCTAGCGGGTGCTAGGAAGTCTCCATGAGACTTGACGCAAAGGTTGCTGTGATCACCGGCGGCGGGAACGGCATCGGCCGAGCCACCGCACTTCGGTTTGCCGGAGAGGGTGCCGCAATCGTGGTCGCCGACATCCAGGAAGAGGCGGCATCGCAAACCGTTGCCGACATCGAGGCCGCAGGCGGCAAAGCCGTGCCCATCGCCGTGAACGTGGTCGACCGCGACCACAACGATGCCATGGCCCAACTGGCGGTGGACTCCTTTGGTGGTCTCGACATCGTGGTGACTGCAGCCGGTATCAGTCACGCCACCTACGAGAGTGGCGACCTCGACGCCGAGGCCAAGTGGATGATGGAACGTGTCGATGAGGCCGACTCCCCGGCCAGGGCGGTGGTGGACCTCGCACTCGAGGAGTTCCGTACCGTGATGGCGGTGAACGTCGAAGGAACGCTGCTGGGAATCCAGGCCTGCGTGTCGCGGATGCTCGACCTTGGAACCGGCGGGTCGATCATCACGCTCGCGTCGATTGCGGCCAAACACCCCGACGCTGGGCCGCTGCCGTACGTGTGCTCGAAATCCGCGGTGTGGATGATGACCAAGAAATTGGCGAGGGAGTTTGCCACCGCCGGTATTCGTGTCAACGCCATCGGACCCGGGTTTATCGATACCTCGATGACCGCGGTGTTCGATCTGTTGCCGCCCGACCGGGTTGAGCACGTGTTCGATCAGGTGCCCATGGGCCGAAAGGGCGAGGCCATCGATATTGCCAACGCCGCGCTGTTTCTGGCCAGCGAAGAATCCCGCTACTTCACCGGAGAGATTCTGCACCCCGATGGGGGTTACTTCACCGAATAGGCGAGTTGCTGCAACAAATGGTCGGCGACCAACCGGTCCTCTTCACCCCTGGTTAACGCTCCTCGTTCGAGGGTCACAGACTCCTCGACCAGCATTGCGCCCCCTGTTTTGGCGATGGCGATGTGGGCTCGATGTTCGCCTCGTTTTGCACGGTTGGTGGCAATGGTCGCGGTGCAGGCGACACCCAGAAAGTGGCTTCCCTCGGGACCGAGAACGCCTGCTCGCCTTGCACTTGCCACAGCCATGGCGCCGGCCATCTCGGGCGATACCGCCGAGTGATTTGCGTGACCCGGACCGACCAGCTCATGAAGGGACTGCGCCGAATACGGAACGATGGCCTCGAGCACGGTTGCGCTGGCTCCGGCGACACCGAGCAGATCGGTGATGATTGCATGACCGCCGCCCGTGACGGCCAGGACCAGCTGGGCGGGGGACTGGTGGATCGATTCGACCAATGCGATCCGTTCGTCGGGGGTGAACATGCTTGTCAGCGCTCGAGCGACGGCCGAGCCGAGAGGCCGGCAGCCTGGTAGCAGGCGTCGATGAGTTCCATGGTGGCGATGGAGTCGTCGCCTGACGTGATGGGCATGGTGCGAGTTGTGGTGGCGGTCTCGAACGCCTGGAGCTGGTGTAGGTACGTAGTGCTGTTGTCGACTTCGAGCACCTCGGTGCCGTCGGTATCGGTCACGGAGATGGTGGCGCCGTGCTGAGGCGCCAGGGGGTTCATGACCACCATCTCTCCAGCGGCTCCCGTCACGACCAGATCGACCGCGGGCACCGTAGTTGGGCCGATCATGGTCGATTCGATCTGACCAGTGACGCCATTTGGCCAAGCCAGCTCCGCAGTGAGCGAGCCGTCGATTTCAGGAATCGGGATTTCGGCGCTCGCCGACAGCACCGTGGGCTCGGCGCCGACAACCCACCGCACCCACTGCAGCGGGTAGCAGCCAAGGTCCATGGTTGCGCCGCCGCCCAGTGAGAGATCCCATCGAATGTCAGTGCGGGGTATCGCTTCGGGCGGAAGGTTGAATCGGCCGCTCACCCGTTGGATCTGGCCAAGCCGTTCCGAGTCCAGGATTGTCCGCATCTGGTTCACGATCGGGTGGTAACGCCAGTGGTAGGCCTCCATGAGGATCTGCCCGCTGGCGGCAAAGGCCTGCTGGCCGGCCGTAACCATGTCGCGGGCTTCTCCTGCGTTTGCCGCGAATGGCTTCTCGCAAAGCACGTGCTTGCCGGCTTTGAGCGCAGCGATGGTCCAGCGATGATGCAGAGCGGCCGGCGTGGCGATGTAGATGGCGTCGAGGTCGTCGTCGGCCACCAACTCTTCGTAGCTGCCGTACGCAACCGGAACATCCCAGTCGGTCGCGGCCTCACGAGCTCGACCGATATCGCGCGCCGCAACCGCCACGACGTCGATCGAATCGAGCGACGAGGCAGGTTCGACGATGGCGCCAGCCGTGATCCGGGCAGCGGCGAGGAGGCCGAGTTTCATCGGCCCAAAGTAGCCGGAACCGCTTGAGCGGCGCGTTTCGCCATGCTGATGATGATCGCTAGTGTGACGAACGGCTCATGCCGCCAACAGGAAACAAGAGATAGAGGATCAATGCAGAACAACATTGGGCAATTCTTCGCCAAGCAGGCCCAGTTGAATCCTGATCGAGAAGCGCTCTTCGACGTCGCTGCTGACGTCCGTTTCTCCTATTCCGAAGCAAACGCTCGCATGAATCGGTTCTCCAACGCCATGTCCGGGGCAGGGGTGGCCAAGGGCGACCGTGTCGCCACGCTCCTGATGAACGGACACCAGTTTGTCGAGCTGTTCTATGGGCTTGCGAAGATCGGCGCTGTCACGGTTGCCTTGAACTGGCGCCTGGTGGCCGAGGAACTCTCGTTCATCCTCAACGACAGCGGTGCCGAGACGCTGGTGTTCGGGACCGAGTTCAACGATGTGGTGGCTGATCTTCATGGCCGCGGAGCCGAGGGCACCAAGGTCACCAGGTGGGTGCATGTGGGCGACGCCGCAGACCGCCCGGACTTTGCTGACGGTTACGACGAACTGCTGGCCGCAGCGTCGGTTGACGAACCCGAGATCGCGGGGTCCGACGACGACCTGCTGTTCATCATGTACACCTCGGGCACCACGGGGTTGCCGAAGGGCGTCATGCACACCCATGGCACCGCGATGTGGTCGATCATCACGGGCGCTGCCACGGCGGAGATGCGCAAGGCCGACCGGTACCTGATCTGCCTACCGCTCTTCCACGTCGGGGCCATGAACCCCCTGCTCACCACCTTCTACTCTGCGGGTACCGCAGTAATCATGAGCCAGTTCGACCCCACGCGAATCTGGGAATTGTTTGGCGAAGAGAAGATCGACTGCACGCTGGCCGTGCCGGCGATGCTGCAGTTCATGCTGCTCACCTACGACAAAGATGCCCACGACACCTCTACGTTGCGTTGGGTGATGAGCGGCGCCTCGCCGGTGCCAGCCAACCTCATCGAGACCTATGCGGGCATGGGCATCGAGATCCATCAGGTGTACGGCCTCACCGAAACCTGTGGCCCCGCCTGCCTCATCGGCCCCGACGATGCGATTCGTCGTGCCGGTTCCACCGGCAAAGCGTTCTTTCATACCGATGTGAAGGTGGTGACCGAAGACGGCGAACTCGCTTCACCGAATGAGCCCGGCGAGGTGCTGGTGCGCGGACCACACGTGATGGCCGGCTACTGGAACCGCCCCGATGCCACGGCCGAGTCGGTGGTTGATGGTTGGCTGCACACTGGCGACATCGCGTTGGTCGACGACGAGGGGTTTGTGTACATCCACGACCGGGTGAAGGACATGATCATCTCGGGCGGCGAGAACGTGTACCCGGCCGAGATCGAGAACGTCATCGTTGGTGTCGAGGGCGTCAAGGAAACCGCCGTTATCGGTATCGAGTCGGCCAAGTGGGGCGAGACCCCGCTGGCTGTGGTGGTGAAGGCCGACGATGCACTCACCGCCGAGGCGGTGCTCTCGGAGTGTCAGGCCAAACTCGCCAAATTCAAGCAGCCTGCCCGGGTCGAGTTCATCGATGCGATACCCCGCAACCCCACAGGTAAGGCGCTCAAGCGCATTCTGCGCGAACAGTTCAACGAACCCGCCGACACCTAGGAGACCCCAATGCCGCCAAAGCCAGAAGCCCAAGCTTTTCTCGACGTCTTTGCGTCGCTCGAGCTCCCGCCGCTCGAGTCGATGCCTGCCGAAATGCAGCGTGAGATCTTCGGAGCCGAAAACCCGGACGGGCCTCCACCACCGCCTATCGCGTCGGTAGCGGATCGGACGATTCCCGGTCCGGCAGCGGACATTCCGGTTCGCGTTTATCGGCCCAGCGACGCCACCGGTCTACCGCTGGTGGTCTTCGTGCACGGCGGCGGGTGGGTTATTGGCGATCTCGATTCTCACGACTACATCTGCCGGGCCATCGCGAACGCCGCCGATGCCGTGGTGATGTCGGTCGACTACCGCCTTGCACCCGAGAACCCGTTTCCCGCCAGCTACGACGACAGCATTGCTGGTCTCAAATGGGCGGTGGAGAATGCCGCAGAGCTCGGTGCCGACCCATCACGGGTCGCGGTTGCCGGCGATAGCGCAGGTGGCAACCTCGCCGCGGCGATGGGTGTGTGGGCGCGCGACAACAACGTCGACCTTGCGGCGCAGGTGCTCATCTACCCGGCCACCAATCTGGCCGCGCCGGGAACGGACTCGTACTTCGCCAACGCCGATGGCTACCTACTCACCCGAGGCTGGATGGACTGGTTCATCGACCAGTACCTGCCGGGTGATACCGACCGCTCCGACCCGGCGGCGTCGCCGGCCCTGGCCGATTCGTTGGCCGATGTCGCGCCCGCAATCGTGCTCACCGCCGAGTTTGACCCACTGCGGGACGATGGCAAGAACTACGCAGACGCCTTGGGCGCGGCAGGGGTGCCGGTGACCTACACCAACTACGACGGCCAGATCCACGGCTTCGCAACGCAGATCGGCGCGATGGAAGATGCGCAACGGGCTGTCGACCAGATTGCCGAGTTCCTTACCGCCACTTGGTAGAGCGCTAGCTTGGCCCGATGCCCGCCCAGCCGCCCAAATACCAGGTGATCTACAACGCCCTGCGCGATCAGATTCTCTCGGGTGTGTTGAGCCCGGGCGAGCAACTGCCATCGCAGCAGTCGATGGCCGAGACTTACAACACCTCGCTCATGACACTGCGGCAGGCAATGTCGGGGCTGGAAGCCGACGGTCTTATCGCCGTGTCACCGGGGCGCGGCTCCTTCGTTGCCGATCGGCCCATCGATGTTTCCGTCGGAAATCTCTCAAGCTTCGCGGGTGCCATGCAGGCGGCCGGGATCGAACTCACCACCGAGATTCTCGACGTGCGCGAGGTGGCGGCGCACGGCGCGAACGATGCTGCCGCGGCGCTGGCTACGGCGGAGTCAATGACCTGCCTGGTGCGGCGGCGATCGGTCGATGGAGTTCCCTTCGGCCTGCAACGCAGTTACCTCACCACCGATCTTGGCGCGCAACTCGACTTTGATGAGCTCATCGACCACTCGCTGTACCGATCGATCGAGGCGGCTACCGGATGGACGGTGTCGGTGGCCCGCGAAACAATCCAGGCGATTCGGCCCTCCAAGGCTGACGCCAAGCGGCTCGACACCCTGCCAACCGAGCCGTCGCTGCTGTCGGTCAGGACCTCGCTGAACCAGTTCGACGTAGCGTTCCTCTACGACGAAGCAATCCTGGTGGGGGACCGGTGCACCATCGCCGCCGACCGCACATCGGACCGACTCAGCATCAGCTACGGCATCGAGTCTTGATTCGACGTTGCCGAGGAAGTGCGGACGATGTAACGTTTACCTCTAGAGTTCTAGAAGACTTGCGAGGAAGACCTTATGGCACTGACCGAACATCCAACGAGCGAGACGTTTCCCGCTGCGGCATCGCCCACCAACATGGGCCTTCCCGACGCTGCCGGCTTCTTCGGTGACTTTGGCGGCCGTTTTGTAGGCGAACCGCTCATCGGCGCCTGCCAGGAACTCGAGGAAGCCTTCATCGATGCGTGGGCCGACGACGAGTTCCGCAACGAGTTCATCGCTGTTCTGCGCGACTACGGAGGTCGTCCGTCGCCCCTCACCGAATGCGAGAACCTCAGCGAGGACCTCGGACTACGCCTCCTTCTCAAGCGCGAGGATCTCAACCACACCGGTAGTCACAAGATCAACAACGTCATCGGTCAGGCACTGCTGGCCAAACGAATGGGCAAGACCCGGCTCATCGCCGAGACCGGCGCAGGGCAGCACGGTGTCGCCACCGCCACCGCGGCTGCATTGTTGGGCATGAGCTGTGTGGTCTACATGGGCGAGGTCGATATGGATCGCCAGGCCCTCAACGTGTTCCGGATGCGCCTCATGGGCGCCGAGGTTGTTCCGGCCATGTCCGGATCGCGCACCCTCAAAGACGCGGTGAACGAAGCAATGCGCGCCTGGGTGAGCGAGGTCACCGACACCCACTACTGCCTCGGTTCGGTCATGGGCCCACACCCGTATCCGTGGATGGTTCGGACCTTCCACGAGATCATTGGCACCGAGGCCCGCCAGCAGGTGCAGGACCTCACCGGCGGACTTCCGGATCTCGCCGTGGCCTGCGTCGGTGGCGGCTCAAATGCTGCGGGTCTGTTCGCCGGATTCGCCGACGATGAGAACGTTCGGCTCATCGGCGCAGAACCCGCCGGCGGCGCAGCAGCGGGCAGGGGAGTGCCGGCCATCGTGCACGGCATGAAGTCGTACTTCATGCAGGATGAAGTTGGGCAGATCCTTGAAGCCGAGTCGATCTCGGCCGGCCTGGATTACCCCGGGCTCGGTCCCGAACACTCGCACCTGGCACTCAACAAGCGAGCCGAGTACTACCCGGTCACCGATGCCCAGGTGCTCGACTCATTCCAGTTGCTCAGCCGCCGCGAAGGCATCATCCCCGCCCTCGAATCGGCCCATGCCTTGGCGTGGGTGGTGCAGGAGAAAGAACAGTTGGCGGGAAAGACCGTCTTGATCAACCTGTCGGGCCGCGGCGACAAAGACGTGCGCCAGGTGCAGCAGATTCTCGATGAGCAAAACGGAACCGTGAACGGAGCCCCACAGTGAAGGCAACGACCACCATTTCCCTCGAGGCCCACCTTCAGGAGCGCATCGCAAAGGGCGGCAAGGTGCTGTTGCCCTATGTGACCGCCGGAATCACCGACGACTGGGTCGACCTGGTCGAGGCCATCGTCGCGGCGGGCGCCGACGCAGTGGAGATCGGCATTCCCTTTTCGGACCCGGCCATGGACGGCACCACCATTCAGGAAGCATCGGTGGTCGCGCTCGAGCGCGGGATGACGCCAGCCCAAGCACTCAGCGAGCTTCGAGGTCGCGAGTATGGGGTCCCGCTCATCGCGATGACCTACTACAACCTCGTGTATCGCTACGGCCACGAACGGTTTGCGGCCGACGCCGCTGCCGCAGGCGTGCGAGCCACGATCCTGCCCGACCTGCCCATGGAACTGGCAGACGAGTGGGCGGCGGCGGGCGCCGAATACGGCATCGAGAACATCCTCCTGGCTGCCCCGGTCACCAGCGATGAACGCTTGGCGCAGGTTGTCGAACGCACGGCGGGATTCGTCTATGTCGTGAGCACCATGGGCACTACTGGGGAACGCTCGAACGTCGATGACGCAGCGAGCGTGCTGGCCCGCCGCGTGAGAGCCGCGGGTTCCCGGCCAGCAATCGTCGGCTTTGGTATCTCGGGCCCGGAAACAGCGGTCGCAGCCAGTCGGGAAAGCGACGGAGTAATCGTCGCCTCAGCCCTGATGCGAAAGGTTCTCAGTGGAGAATCGGTCGACCAGGCCGCATCGTTTGTGGCTGAGATGAGACAAGCCTTGGATATGGCCTACCCGGCCGGGCAAGCCCGTTAAGCGTTCGCCCCGGCGAGCAGTTCCTCGTAGGCCGCAGACAACACGGGCATGATCTCGCGGATGATCCCACAC